>CAKTJA010000110.1 GCA_934567115.1 uncultured Oscillospiraceae bacterium | reverse complement strand
GGATAGAACTGCTTGGCGCGTCCGCCGGTCTCGTGGCGCACCGCGCCCTTGGCCTCCAGCCGCGTGAGCATGGTAATGACGGTGTGCTTATCCCACCCGGTCTCCTCCCGCAGCGCGGCGGTGAGCTGTGTGATGGTCTGCGGAGAGCCGTCCCAGAGGCGGTGCATCAGCTTCCACTCCGCATCGGTCAAATTGCAGGTCACGGGTCATTCCTCCTTTTTCGTGGAATCGGTAAACAAATGTAGACTTTCTAAGCGCAGTATACCAAATGGGTAAACACTTGTCAACCAAATTTAAAAGAGCGCACAGGGGAAGAATGCAAGGGGACCGTCCGCACTTTTTCTTCGCCGTGACGCGCCGTGGGGCTTGCGTTTTGTACGGATGTTTGATATACTGGCTACCGTTGTATGAAGCGCGGCATGCCGGTACACGGCGGCTTACAGGGGAGGGGACCGCCATGCGGATACTCGGGATCGACCCCGGGATCGCCATCGTCGGCTTTGGGCTGATCGAGGCGGACGCCGGGAAAATGAGGATGCTGCAATACGGAGCGATCACCACGGCGGCGGGTCTGCCGCTCGCGGTGCGGCTGACGCAGATCGAGCAGGATATGCAGCAGCTGCTTGAGCAGCTCAAGCCGGAGGCCGTCGCGGTGGAGGAGCTTTTTTTCTCCAACAATATCACCACGGGGATCGCGGTCGCGCACGGGCGCGGCGTTATTTTGTGTACGGCGGCGAAGAGCGGCGTGCCGCTCTATGAATACACGCCCATGCAGGTCAAACAGGCCGTCGTCGGATACGGGCTTGCCGAAAAGCGGCAGGTGATGGACATGGTCAGGCGGCTTTTGAAGCTCAAGGCCGTGCCGAGACCGGACGACGCGGCGGACGCGCTTGCGATTGCCGTCTGCCATGCGCGCAGCGCGACGTCGCTGCTCTCCCGCGCGCAGGCGCAGGTCAAACAGACCGTATAATAAGGAGACATTCCATGTTCTATTATGTAGAGGGGACCGTTTCGCACATTGAGCCGTATCTTGCGGTTATCGACTGCGGCGGCGTGGGCTATGCCTGTCGAACGACGAACCATACGATCAGTAAATTGAAGAAGGGTGAAGCGAAAAGGCTTTACACCTATTTGAACGTTGGAGACGGCATTTTTGAACTTTACGGCTTCGCGGCGGAGAGCGAGCTGAACAGCTTCAAGCTGCTGATCGGCGTATCCGGCGTGGGGCCGAAGGCGGCGCTCGCCATTTTATCGACCATTCCGGCGGACGGCCTCGCCATGGCGATCGTCACCGGCGATGAAAAGACGCTGACGGCCGCGCCGGGGGTCGGCAGGAAGATCGCCCAGCGCATCATTCTGGAGCTGAAGGATAAGATTGCGAAGGAGGCGCAGGAGATCGGCATGCCCGCTGCTGCCGGCGTGTCCGGACCGTCCGCCGGCGGAAGAGCCGCCGAGGCCGCCGCCGCGCTCGCGGTGCTCGGCTATTCGCAGCAGGATATATCCGCCGCGCTTCGCGGCGTAGACGTGGAGCTTCCCCTTGAGGAGATCGTGCGGCAGAGCCTGAAGAAAATGCTGAAGTGACCCCAGTGGGCGCGGACGAGAGGAGAGTGCGCATTTGAGCATCGACTTTGGAACCGATATCTATGAAGAACCGATCGTGGCCAAGACCTTCCTGAGCGAGGATGCGCAGGAGGGGTCGCTGCGCCCGAAAACGCTGCGCGAGTATATCGGGCAGGAGAAGGCAAAGGGGAACCTTTCCGTTTTTATCGAAGCCGCCCGGCAGCGCGGAGAGTCCCTTGATCACGTTCTGCTCCACGGACCGCCGGGGCTCGGAAAAACGACGCTTGCCGGGATCATCGCGGCGGAGATGGGCGTGAACATCCGCATCACCTCCGGCCCCGCCATCGAAAAGGCGGGCGACCTTGCGGCACTGCTGACGAATCTGAGCGAGAACGACATTCTTTTCGTTGACGAGATCCACCGGCTCAACCGCTCGGTGGAGGAGATCCTCTATCCCGCGATGGAGGACTACGCCATCGATATCATCATCGGCAAGGGACCGAGCGCGAATTCCATTCGGCTCGACCTGCCGCATTTCACGCTCATCGGCGCGACCACGCGCGCGGGCCAGCTTTCCGCGCCGCTGCGGGACCGGTTTGGAGTCACGCTTCGGCTGGAGCTTTACACGCCGCAGGAGCTCGCGCTGATCGTTTCGAGAAGCGCCGGCATCCTGAACGTTTCCATTGAACCGGACGGCGCGATGGAGATCGCGCGCCGCTCGCGCGGCACGCCGCGTATCGCGAACCGCATGCTGCGCCGCGTGCGCGATTTTGCGCAGGTGAAGGCGGACGGCGTCATCTCGCGCACAGTCGCCGACGAAGCGCTTCGCGCGCTGGAGATCGACTGGCTCGGCCTTGACCCGATCGACCACAGGATGCTGCGCGCCGTCATTGAAAACTACGGCGGAGGACCCGTCGGGCTTGACACGCTCGCCGCGACCATCGGCGAGGAATCCGTCACGCTTGAGGACGTGTATGAGCCGTACCTCATGCAGCTCGGATTTTTGACGAGAACGCCGCGCGGACGCTGCGTGACGCACAAGGCCTATGCGCATCTCGGGCTGAGCGTGCCGCCGTCTTCGGCGGACGCACCGGAACAGCTTACGATCAACTGAAATCTATTGAAGGAGAGCATTATGGGCAAACTGTTTGGAACCGACGGGATACGCGGCGTCGCGGGGGAGAGCCTGACTGCGGAGCTGGCGTTTCGTGCCGGTCGGGCCATCGCGTCCGTCCTGAAGGAGGAGAAGGGGAGACGTCCGCTCGTCACCATCGGAAAGGACACGCGGATCTCGTCGGATATGCTCGAGTCTGCGCTGATCTGCGGAATTTGCTCTGTCGGCGGCGACGCGATGCCCTTCGGCGTGCTGCCGACGCCGGCTGTCGCGTATCTCACGGTGCTCAAGGGCGCGGACGCGGGCGTTGTCATCTCGGCCAGCCACAATCCGTATGAGCACAACGGCATCAAGGTTTTTAACGAAAAGGGCTTCAAGCTTCCGGACGAAACGGAGGCGGCGATCGAAGAGAGGATCCTTGCGGAGGAGAAGCTTCCGGACGCCACGCATGCGGATATCGGAGTGCTGCGCCACGGGCTGAAGCAGTCGAGGCAGGAGTACATTCAGCATCTTGTCTCCACCGTGGACAGCGATCTTGCGGGGCTGCGCGTGCTGGTCGACTGCGCCAACGGCGCGGCGAGCGCGACGGCGCCGGAGCTGTTCGGATGCTTCCGCTGCCATACCGATTTTATCCATCGGGAGCCGAACGGCGTAAACATCAACGACCGCTGCGGCTCGACGCATCTGGAGGAGCTTGCGCGCCGCGTTGCGGAGGGCGGCTACGACGTCGGCGTTGCGTTTGACGGCGACGCCGACCGCTGTCTGATGGTCGACGAGCTGGGGCGGGAGATCGACGGCGATAAGATCATGGCGGTGTGCGGCGCGTATATGAAGCGCTGCGGCCGGCTTGACGGAAACGCCGTGGTCGCGACCGTTATGTCGAATCTCGGGCTGCATGAGTTTTGCAGGAATCAGGGCATCGATCTGATCTGCACCGCGGTCGGCGACCGCAATGTGCTGGAGAAGATGAACGAGTGCGGCTACCGGCTCGGCGGCGAGCAGTCCGGACATATGATCTTTACGGAGTATGCCACGACCGGAGACGGTCAGCTTTCCGCCCTGCAATTTTTGCAGATCCTTGCGCTTTCGGGTAAGCCCGCCTCCGTCCTTTCGGGCGAGTGCGCGAAGTACCCGCAGGTACTTCTCAACGTTTCCGTCAGCCGCGAGCGCGGCGCGAAGGAGCGCGTCATGGCGAGCGAAGCGCTCAGGGCGGCGATCGCGGAGGAGGAGGACCTCCTGCGCGGCGAGGGGCGCGTGCTTGTCCGGCCCTCGGGGACGGAGGCGCTGGTCCGCGTGATGGTCGAGGCCAGGACCGCGGACGCTGCGCGTTCCTCGGCCGAGCGGCTTTCCCGGCTGATCGAAACGCTCTGAGCGTAAGAACTGTTGCCCCAATTTCATCTTTTTTTACAGATTATTTTCGTAAATACTTGACAAAACGGTTGCGATGCAGGTATAATAGCACATGGAAAAAAAGGCAGAGGAAAAAACCACATCCTTTTCCGGGATTTCGGACGAGACGCTTTGCATACGCGCGTCCTCCGGCGACCGCGAGGCAGAGGAGCAGCTGGTCACAAGGTATTACAGTCTCGTCCGTTCCTGCGCCCGCCCGCTCTTTCTTGCGGGGGGAGACAGCGAGGATCTGATCCAGGAGGGAATGTTCGGGCTGATCCGGGCGATCAGGGAGTACGATGCGGATAAATCCGCCTCGTTCCGCACCTTTGCCGAAATATGCATCCGCAGCAGACTCAGCTCTGCATTGCGCGCCGCAGTGCGCGATAAGCATTCCCCGCTCAACCGATCCGTCCCCTTGGATACCCCTTTCTTTGATGGCAATTCATACTCTTTCGGCGCTCTCCGCGCTTCCTCCGCCAATCCGGAGGAGCTGATTATTGACCGTGACCGTGTGGCTGGTCTGCTTGAGAGTACCCGCAAGCAGTTGTCCGAGTTCGAGGCGAAGATTTTAGGGTTGTATTTAAGCGGCCTTTCCTGTCAGGAGATCGCAAAGACTGTAGGAAAGTCCCCGAAGTCTGTGGACAACGCTGTGCAGCGCGTCAGGCGCAAGGCGGCACGGCAGCTTTCTTTCGGCGATATCAGCAAACGCTGAGCGCATATATTTTTTTCTTAATGCAAAGAGAGGGTAAGAATCATGTACGAAGACAAGACTTTAGTTTGCAAAGAGTGCGGTCAGGAGTTCGTGTTCACCGCCGGTGAGCAGGAGTTCTATGCCGAGCGCGGCTTCCAGAACGAGCCCCAGCGCTGCAAGGCCTGCCGCGATGCTCGCAAGAATGCTGCCCGCGGTCCCCGTGAGTACTTCACCGCTGT
>CAKTJA010000109.1 GCA_934567115.1 uncultured Oscillospiraceae bacterium | reverse complement strand
AGGATGTTGTAGCTGTAGTGTCCGGTAGCCTCAAGCCCTACTTTTATTTTATCCTCCGGTCGGGCGCAGCGGAGAATGCGCAACGCTGCGTAAGTCCATTCTTCTATATGCTCAGTTTGGCGTCCAACCGGACGTCTGTTTTGCTATGCTCTTTTTGAATCGTCTTCCTTTTTTCACCGCTCCTCCGCATTTCGGGCTTGACTTTTAATAGTTAGTCTCTCTGCAGCTTTGCAAACCCATCTCCTCTTCTGCGAAAGCGCATTTATTCTGATACAGTATTAGTATAATATGGTCCCATAGGGTCAAGTCAAGGGTTTTCGGAAGGTTATTTTTATATTCCGCAAGATATTCTGCCGCGAAAAAGCATGGTGCATCGCTGTTTTCCGGTTTTATTCGCCGTACCGACAGCCAAAGAAGCATGCGGCGCAAAACTGCCCGTAATTTAACTCACTACGTCTGCCGCTTCACATTGATCTAAAAAAGTATTGCCGCACCCCCGCTTTTCTGCTATAGTCATACAGGTTGTGTGTTCAAAAGGGGCGGAGAATCGGCATGACTTTCGTCACAATAAAGCAGACGAACTGGAATTGCGATCGTGCAGTTCTGGTCTTTTGTCATGCCTTCATCTAACATTTGACCGGCGTTTCTATAAATTGGAAACGTCGGTTATTTTGCGTCCCTGAAACAAAGCGCTTCCGAACGATCTATCCGGAAGTGATGCGAAAGGAGTTGGGTACGGAAGCCGTAATATAAAAAGAACCGCATGGCGGGAGGAATTTATGGTAGAAGTAATAGAGAAAAAAGAGTTCTGCAAAAAATACGCAAGCAAAACACATCAGAAGAGTATAAAAAGCGCGGCGATCCTCTCCTATATATGCGCGGCATTTTTCCTTGTCTATGGGCTTTATACAAACATTTCTGTTTTGCTTGACGTGGTTTTGGTCGTCGGCCTCGCCTTGGGCATACAGTTCGCAAAAAGCCGTGTCTGCGCGGTGCTGCTCCTGATCTATGTCTGCTCCAATGCGATTATTGCGTTTCTCAGTTCCGGGAAAATTGAAGGCTGGCTGCTGATTGCGGCCGGCATTGAGGCGGTCAGGGGAACCTTCGGTCTGCATAAGGAATACCGGAAATTCCTAAAGGATGGAACGCTCCCCGCGAATGAGGAATATCGGAAATTCCCGCAGAGCGGAACGGTCGGCGCGAATGTCGCGCCGCCGCAGGAAGCCCTGACCAAAGGGAAGCTGTCCGCCCTGTTCATCCCTCCCCTTGGCATGGTTGCGGGACTTCTTGTCATCATGCTCTCCCTGTCCCCGTTTGTTTTGACGCGGTTTGTGGGGAACGCACCATCTCCGGAGGCACTGCTGCAAGGGTATCGCGGCTGGTACATCGCGGTTCTGACCGCAGGCATAGCGGCATTCCTGTTGGCGGCGGTCGGGAGCGTCATTTTCATAAAAATGGGGTACTTGACGATAATGACCGCTCCGCTCATTGTCGTATCGCTGATCCTGCCGCTTTTCTTAGGAGGGGGCATGATCGTGATGGAAAACATTCCCGAGCGGATCTCCCAGGCCAATGAGGACCTGATGCAGATCGAAACCGGTCAATTGGAAGAAGCCGTCTTATGGATAAGCCCAAAGGCTCACAGCTCCCGGCTTCCGGGGCCGTACGCGAAAAACCAGCCCGAGCCGGTCATGCGCTACGGCGGGATCGGCGATAAGACGGACAGAAAGTGGGTCCATTTCTATGTGCCGGATTGTCTGAGCTTTTCACTGGATCAAAATGCGCTCTACAACGAGAACATGAGTATAAAGTGGAATAAGGAGAACGCGCGGCAGTACCGCTTCCGCTACACGAGCAATTTTAATCTTGTGGTATCGGCAGATCCTGTCGGATGATCCGCAGCGGAACCCAAGCGGGCAGCGCGGCCGCGCGGACCGTGAGGCGGCAGGGCCCGTCGAACGGTTTTCGGATATCCGGGTATAGTTAAACCGCTCTCCCACCGCAAAAATTTTTTTGAAATCATAAAAACACAGGCGGGAACGTCGCTTCCCGCCTGTGTTCTTTCTTAATCTAACAACGCTGCCGCCGCAGAGCGCCGTCCTTTTTCCTGTTTCAACGCAGCCGCATGCGCCGGAGCTTACGCCGCGTTGAGCAGCCAGTTGAGAAATTCGCTGTCCTGCTCCGCCGTATCTCCGTCCTGTCCCGTCGTTTCGCCGGGAGGAGCTTCCGTCCCCTCCTGCCCCGTGGGGACCCACACGCCGTTCTCGTCGTAGTATCCCTCTTCGGGCGGGACCTCCGGCTCGGTATAGACGTGCAGTCTGCACACGCCGAGCATCGTCATGTCAACAAGCACGCTCATGCTGTCGTCCGCCGCGATCGGGTTCCCCGGCGGAATCGTTACCGTCGGGTCCTCCGCCTGCATCGCGGCATACGACTCGCGCTCGGCGACGCTCAGCGGCGTAAACAGCAGCTCGCGCTTGTAGCCCCACGCCTCGGCAAGGTTCGCCGCGTCGAAGTCGATCGCGTTCACCGTCTGCACCCCCTCAGCCGGGCAGTACTCGTTGGCGATCTTCCCGCTCTCCTGACAGATGTTCACATAAACGTGACCGTCGCACGTGAGCGCGGGCGCGCTGCTCGCCGCGACCCAGACCGTCTGCACCTCGGGGCACTGCGGTCCCTGAAGCAGGCCGGTCCTTGTGCAGACCGTCACCTGCGTCATCTCCGCCGGCGTCGAGGCAAAATCCCGGTTCGGCAGCGTCTCGTGCACCTTGCTCATCGCTTCCTTCCACAGGCTTGCGGCGGGGTTCCCGCTGGCCTGAATGCGCGCGTTGTGCGGATAGCCGATCCAGACCGCCGCCGTATAATACGGCGTGTAGCCGACGAAATACCGGTCGTAGTTGTTGTTGGTCGTACCGGTCTTTCCCGCGATGGTCATTCCGGAAAAGGCCGCGCCCGTGCCGGTGCCGCTGCGCACCACGTTTTTCAGCAGCTCGTTGATCGCGTACGCCGTGGACTCCTTCATCGCGACCCACGATTCCTGCTTGTTTTCCAGAACGACGTTGCCGTTGACGTCCCGCACCTCGATATAGGTGCGCGGGCGGGTGTACACGCCGTTGTTGGCGAAGGCGGAGTACGCCGCCGCCATCTCCATCGTGTTCACACCGTACGTCAGTCCGCCGAGCGCGAGAGCGCCGGGCGCAAGGTCATCGTTCACAAGCGTCGTGAAGCCGAGCTTCTGCGTCATAAATTCATAGGAGGCTGCGGGCGTCAGCCGTTCAAACACGCGCACCGCCGTCGTATTGGTGGACACGCGCAGCGCCGTTTGAAGCGTGATGAGGCCCTTGAAGCCCGTGTAGGAGTTTTTCGGCCACGCCTTCTCCACTCCGCCGCTGTTCTCCTGCATGCGCACGGGATAGTCGTCCACCACGCTTGCCGGCGTGATGATCCCCGTCTCCAGCGCGGGGGCGTACACCGCAATGGGCTTGATCGCGCTTCCGCAGGGGCGCGAGCGCGTCGCGTAGTTCAGAAGGAACCTTCCCTCGCGCTCGCCGATGCGCCCTGCCATCGCCACCACATTCCCGGTGGCATTGTCGATCACCGTCATGCCGGACTGAAGCTGCTCGCCCTTGGACGAGGTGTAGGGCAGGTTCGCCGTGTCGGCGTAGATGCGCTCCACCAGCGTCTGCATCTCGGGATCAATGGTCGCATAAATGTGGTAGCCGCCGGTGTATATAAGGTCCTGCGCCGCCTTTTCGGAATAGTCGTACTTTGCGCGCAGCCCGGCGACCACGTCGTTGAAGACCTGCTCGATCAGATACGGGTCAAACGTTTCGGCCGTCGTCTCCGCCGCAGTCTCCTCCCCGGCGTCCTCTGCCACATAGTCCCTGTCCCACACGAAGACCAGCGGCTCGTTCACCGTTTCCTCGTACTCCGCGTCGGTCAGATAGCCAAGCTCGTGCATCTTGTAGAGCACGGTCTCCTGCCGCTCCTTGTTCTTCTCGCGGAAGGTCTTCCCGCTGTCGAGCGTACCCTGACGGGAGGGGTCGTAAAGATAGGGATACTGCGTGATGCCGACGATGGCCGCGCCCTCGGCGACGGTCAGGTCCTTGGCGTCCTTGCCGAAGTAATTTTCCGCAGCGGCCTGAATGCCGTAGGATTTGTTGCCGAAGTAGACGCGGTTGAGATAAAAGGTCAGCGTCTCCTCGCGCGTATAATTCTTATAGAAGCGCAGCGCCTGAAAAATCTCCGTGATCTTGCGCTTGATGGTCGGCTGGTTGTTGCCCGTCCAGTTCTTGATGACCTGCTGGGTGATGGTCGAGCCGCCGCGCTGGGTGCCGCCGCCGGTGAGCATCGTGAGCACCGCCTTGCCCGTGCTCTTCCAGTCCACGCCGTGGTGCCGGAAAAAGCGTTCGTCCTCGATGGACACGAGCGCCTGCCACACATGCTCCGGAATATCGGCGTACTCCACGATCGTGCGGTCCTCCGTGCCGTGGAACTTCGTCAGCTCCTTCCACTCGCCGTCCGTCCTGTCCTGATAGTAGACCACCGAGCTCTGGTTGAGCGTATACGCGCTCATATCAATGTCAAGCACCGGCTCAAGCGTCGTGTGGACGTATTTCATAAAAATGCCGAAGAACATCAGGGCCGTGACGATCCCGACGGCAAAAAGCGTGCCGATGACCTTCAGCACCGTTTTCACCGGGCTTCCCCTTCGCCTTCTGCGGGGCGCGCGGGCGCCTTCATGCCTTTCTTCCGTAAGCGCCACCTCCTTCGTCGATTCAAAGCGCGCGGCGTCCTTTCGGACGCCCTCCGTTTTTCCGCCGCCTTTTCACAGCGACAGGTAATTTATTGTAATACAAATCCGTCCGGATGTCAAACTTGCATTATGCGCAAAAATACGCTATACTGTTCCCATCAATCAAACGACAGTCGGAGGAGGTTCCCCCATGAGCGAAGAATACGGCCCGAATTTCGTCACGCTGACGGATGAAGAGGGCAACGACATCGAGCTGGAATATAT
>CAKTJA010000108.1 GCA_934567115.1 uncultured Oscillospiraceae bacterium | reverse complement strand
AAAAAATTGAAAAATATGCTTGCATTTTATTTCTTCATCTGATATCATATTTAATGCTTGCGATGTGCATGCGATGATTTGATTACAGCAAGGAGGTGCAACGGATGGCAAAGTGTGAATTTTGCGACAAGGGTGTGACCTTTGGTATTCGGGTCTCCCATTCCCACAGACGTTCCAATCGTCCTTGGAAGCCCAATGTCAAGCGCGTAAAGGCGATGGTAAACGGTACGCCCCGCCATGTCTATGTTTGTACCCGCTGTCTGCGTTCCGGTAAGGTTACCCGCGCAATCTGAAAAACAGCAAAACAAGAAAGCCGCTCCTCGGGGGCGGCTTTTTCGTTTTTACGGCCGAAGCTCCGCAAGCCGTTCGTTGAGCTTCCGGTAGATCCTCTCCCGATACCACGGCTCGCAGGACGCCGCGACCGCCTCCTCCGGTGTGAACCAGCGCACGCCGCTGTTCTCATCCGACTTGATCGACAGCGCGTCTCTGTCGTCTGCGGCAAGCAGATAGGTCACGTTCAAATGCAGATGCGAGGGCACATACTCCCCGCGCTTCTCGTGCCCGTCCACCGACAGCACCTCAAGCGAGAAAATATCCTCCGTGACCGGAGCGGCACGGGAAAGCCCGCTCTCCTCCGTCACCTCGCGCAGCGCGACCGCCAGCAGGTCCCGGTCGCCGTCGGCGTGACCGCCAAGCCACGACCACGATCGGTACAGATTGTGATAGGCCATCAGAACGCGGTCCCGCCGCCGGTTCGTCACCCAGGCCGACGCGGTCATATGCATGAACCGGTTCTCGCGTGTGAAGATGTTCTCCTGCTCCCGCAGCGCGCGGAGGAGCTGCACCCGATCCTGCCGCTCCTGCTCGCAGCGGGGAACGTACCGCTCGATCCGTTCAACGATATCCATAGCTTCTCCCTCCTCATCGAAAGGCTCTCCGGCCCGTTCAGAACCAGTTGTTGTCCCCTTCCCGCTTCGGCGCGCGGTTCATCAGGCGAAACACCATGTCGCCGACGTCCGCGCCGTGATACAGAATATCGTACACGGCGGCACAGATCGGCATCTCCACGCCCAGCGAGGTAGA
Source organism: uncultured Oscillospiraceae bacterium (assembly GCA_934567115.1). Lineage (GTDB taxonomy): Bacteria > Bacillota > Clostridia > Oscillospirales > Oscillospiraceae > Hominicoprocola. The sequence goes on along the minus strand of CAKTJA010000108.1, from coordinate 3,950 downwards.
AAGCTCCTTAGCGCTGACCGCCGCATAATAGCCCTCGACCACGCCGCCCATATCGGCCACAACGTCCTGCGGCGCCCTGCCCTGTCCGATTGCGATGCCGGCGCGTCGGTTTCTGGAGTGCATGGAGGTGCAGGTGACGATCAGATCGCCCATGCCCGCAAGACCCGCCAGCGTCTCCTTCCGCCCGCCGAGCCGTTCCACAAGGCGCGACGTCTCCGCCATCGCGCGCGTGATCAGCAGCGCCTTTGTATTATCGCCCAGACCGCAGCCGTCGCTCACCCCGCAGCAGAGCGCCACAACGTTTTTCAGCGCGCCGGCAAGCTCCACCCCGACCACATCGTCGTGCGTGTAGACGCGGAACTCCCCGTTGGTAAAGAGGCGCTGGACCGTCAGCGCGGCGTCCGCATCGGTTGAGGCCGCGACCACGCCGGTCGGGATCCCCCGCGCGACCTCCTCCGCATGGGACGGACCGGAGAGCACGACGATCGGATGCCGGTTTCCGGTCTCCTGCGCGATGATCTGAGACATGCGCAGATGCGTCCGGCGCTCGACCCCCTTCGTCACGGAAAGAAGCACCGTCTCCTTCGAAAGGTGCGGTGCGGCGCGGCGCGCAACGTCGCGAAGCGCAAAGGACGGCGATGCAAACACCGTTAGCTCCGCATCCTCAAGGCAGGCAAGGTCGCCCGTAATGGATATTTCCGGCGGGATGCGGACATTTTTCAGTAAAGCATTTTCCCTTGTCGAAGCAAGCTGCTCCGCCTTTTTCGGGTCATGCGACCACAGAGTGACCCGATTCCCGTTCTTTTGCAGCAGCATGGCGATAGCCGTTCCCCAGCCGCCGCTTCCCAGCACAACAGTGTTCATGTCTCCTCCTTCGGCGCGTCAACATGAAAATGAAATTTATTTTCCGTCCCACTGCAAAGGCGGCGGATATTCTCGCGGTGCGCCCAGATCACAAGCGCCGCGATCAGCGCAGAGAGCACAGTGACCCCCGTGTTGTGAAAAACGATCCCCGTCATGATCGGGAAAACCGCCGCCGCACCCACCGAGCCGAGCGATACATAGCGCGTGGTCAGCCAGAGCAGGGCGAAGGTCCCCCAGCAGGCGAGCGCAACGCGCCAGTCGAGCAGCAGCGTCAGCGTGGCGCTGCACAGGATCCCCTTGCCGCCCTTGAAGCCGGCGGTGCACGGAAACATGTGACCGAGCGCGCAGAACAGCCCCGCCCAGTATTTGAACTCGATCACCAGCGCGCCGCCCAGCTCCTCCCCCTTCACGGGTAGGCTCTGCGCGGAGAGCCGGGCGAGCCATGCGGCAAAGAACACCGCAGCGACCGCCTTGAGCATGTCGCACGCAATGACGAGCACGGCGTATTTCGCGCCGTAGGTGCGGTAAAAATTCGTCAGGCCCGCGTTGCCGCTGCCGTGGCTGCGCACGTCGTCATGAAAAAATGTTTTCGAGGCAAACAGCGCCCCATTGAAGCAGCCGCAGAAATAGGCCGCCACCGCCGCCGCAAGGAAATACCATTTATAGCCTGACAACGCAGCTTTGACAAGGTCCATCGCTTTACACCTCCTTGTCGCCCTTCTGACGGATGGAAATGATGATGGGCGTTCCCTCCAGCCCGAAAACATTGCGGATGCAGTTTTCAATATAGCGCTGGTAGGAGAAATGGAACAGCTGACGGTCGTTGCAGAAGATAACAAAGTGCGGGGGGCACACGCCGACCTGTGTCATATAATAGATCTTCAGGCGCTTGCCCTTGTCCGTCGGCGGCTGCACACGGGTCTGCGCGTCCTCAAGCACGTTGTTGAGCATTCCGGTCGTGATGCGCGTACACGCCTGCGAATGGACATAGTTGATCAGCTCGAAAAGGCGCGGCACGCGCTGGCCCGTCGCGGCGGAGATGAAGAGAATGGGCGCGTAGGTCATATAGCTCAGGTCGCGGCGGATATCCTCGCGCATCCTGTCCATCGTCTTGCCGTCCTTCTCCACCAGATCCCACTTGTTGACGACGATGATGCACGCCTTCCCCGCCTCGTGCGCAAGGCCAGCGACCTTGGTGTCCTGCTCGGTCACGCCCTCGGTCGCGTCGATCATGATAAGACACACGTCGCTGCGGTCAATGGCCATCGTCGCGCGCAAAACGCTGTAGCGCTCAATATTCTCGTCCACCTTGGATTTTTTGCGCATGCCAGCGGTGTCGATGAAAACATACTTTCCGGTCTCGTTCTCAAAATAAGAGTCGATGGCGTCCCGCGTCGTACCCGCAACGTTGGAGACGATCACCCGCTCCGTCCCCAGAATGCGGTTGGTCAGCGAGGACTTTCCCACGTTCGGCTTACCGATGATGGCGACCTTGAGAACGTCGCTCTCCTCCTCGTTCTCTTCCTCCTCCGGGAAGTGCGCAACGCAGGCGTCGAGCAGGTCCCCGGTGCCGTGTCCGTGCACGGCGGAAACGGGGATCGGGTCGCCGAGGCCGAGGTTGTAAAATTCGTAGTAATCGGGGTTCGGCACGCCGACGGAATCCATTTTGTTGACCGCGAGCACGATCGGCTTGCGCGAGCGCAGCAGCATATTCGCGACCTCCTGATCGGAGGCCGTAAGCCCCGTCTTGACGTCGGTGAGAAAAATGATAACGGTCGCGTTCTCAATGGCGATCTGCGCCTGCTCACGCATGAAGGTCAGGATCTGGCTGTCGGTGCGCGGCTCGATGCCCCCGGTATCGACAAGGGTAAAGCGCCTTCCGGTCCACTCGCATTCGCCGTAAATGCGGTCGCGCGTGACGCCGGGCGTATCCTCAACGATCGACAGGCGCTGACCGATGAGCTTGTTGAAGAGCATCGACTTGCCGACGTTCGGCCGGCCGACGATGGCTACAATTGGTTTGGACATAGTTCATTCCTCCTGACCGGGGGAGACCCTCCCCCCTGATTGCTTTGCACGGCTCCTGGTCCCTTCGCGGCGGACCGTTTCCAACCGGACGGTCAAGCCCCGTCCTGCATAAAGATCGCGTCGCACAGGGCGAACCCGTCCGTCTCGGACACCGTAAGCGGCCGCGCCAGAGCCTGTTCCACCTGTTCAACGGTATAGTCGTCGAGAAACACGCCCTCGCCGTGGCGAAGCATGTTCGCGGGGATCAGCACCCGTTCGCCGAGCGTGGGCCTGTCCCTGAGCTGGGCGATCAGATCCTGCGCGGTGACAAGGCCCGACACCGTGATCGTATCCCCGAAGAAGTTGTTGACGATGCCGACGACCTCTCCCCTCAGCCCGGGGAACTTCCTTTTCGCCTCGTCCACAAGCCGGGCGATAAACGGCTGAGCGGCGCAGCCGGTGGCGACGGTGAAGCTGCTCACGTCCCCGGAGGTCACGTCCTCCAGCGCGCTGAGAAATTCGTTCATCGTGCTGCGCAGCATCCCAACGCCGTTTTCAAGCTGCTGATATTCCTCGTAATATTCTTCGTCCGGCAGCGGACGGCCCGCCTTGATATAAAATTCATCCGCGCAGAAGAACATCCTTGTGCCGTATTTCTTCAGACATTTTTCACCGTAGCCGTCCACAAGGTCGATGATCTCCCCCGCCTCGGCCCCGGTCATCGGGCGGAGCCTTGCCAGTCCCCGCCTGAACTTCGTCAGCCCGACCGGCACGACGGAGCAGGAGCGAAAGCCAATATCCATCAGGTCCTCGATGCTGCGGCGCAGATGCTCGCCGTCGTTCCACCCCGGGCAGACGACGATCTGCCCGTTCATGTCGATCCCGGCCTTACCGAAGGCCCTCATATACTCGATGCTCTTGTCGGCGTCCCTGTTTCCGAGCAGCGTGCGCCGCAGCTGCGGCTCGGTCGCCTGCACGGAGACGTTGATGGGGCTGATGCGCAGGTCGATGATCCGCTGAGCCTCGCGCTCCGTCAGGTTGGTGAGCGTGATGTAATTGCCCATCAAAAAGCTCAGCCT
>CAKTJA010000107.1 GCA_934567115.1 uncultured Oscillospiraceae bacterium | reverse complement strand
CCATCAGCTCGGCCACGAGCTGAGCGCGGAATTCGACGTGGCGCACGGCGCGTCCCTCTCCGCCGTGTGGGCGTCGTGGGCGCGCTACTGCGTGAAAACAAACCCTGACCGCTTTGTCCGGTTCGGCAAAAAGGTCTGGGGACTGGACGGGGAAGGTTTGGACGGCGCCAACCATGCCATCGACGTCACCGAGCAGCTCTTCCGCGAGCTGGACATGCCGACCTGCTTCTCCGAGCTTGGCATCGGCATGAAGAATGAGTGGGAGCTTGCGCGTATGGCGCAGGGCTGCTCGTTCGACGGCAAGCGCACGATCGGCAAATTCCGCGTGCTCGACCAGGACGACATGCTCCGCATTTACCAGATGGCGAACCACTGAATTGAAAAAATATGCAAGAAAGGCTTCATCCGCCAGGATGAAGCCTTTCTTCGTGAATCAAAACTTTCGCATTTACCGTGGTACAATACAAAATATGAAATAATTTGAATAGATCATTGAAAAAGAATAATATCAGACCGGGCGAGCGGATAGACCGTGCTGGAATCGTTGACGGAGTCGATCAGACCGATGAACGCATCAACCTGCGGACTGTGCTCCGGCGCGCAGATAATCCCGTAGGGTAGAAGGTAGGGCCAATCCACCGGAACGGTAATCATGGATGGATGGAAATTATTCCAGAGAGAGTTGGCGATGAGGATCGTGTTGCTGTTGGCGTACTGGTTGAACTGCTCGAGATTGTAGAAGCCGACCTCGCTGATCTGGATGCCGGGGCAGGCTTCGAGCGCGGTGGCGATCTGATCCATCACGACCGTGTCCGAGCGCCGGTAGAGTACGACATGCTGTCCGGCAAAATCGTTCATCGTCAGGATGGTCTTGCTCGCCATGGGCGAGGAGCGGGATACCGAGACAAACACGTGGCAGTATCCGATTGGCTTAACAAAGCAACGGGCGTGCATTTCATGCGAATCGCAGGGGCGCAGCACCATGTCCACGGTTTTGCCAAGCGAGGGCAAAAGGTCATTGAGTGAGTCGCGCGTGGAGACGATCTTGAAGTGGAACTTCGACGCCTCCTCCGGCTTTTCGTCACAGGCCTTGGTCCAGAGGTTGATAAGGATGCCGATGGGGTAGAGCGGCGAGGTGCCGATGCGGATGGTGTAGACATCCTTTTCCTCCTCGGCGATCGTGCGGGCGGTGGCAATGGCGGCGTCCGCCATTGCGCGCAGGCGCTTGGTGTCCTGATAAAGCGATTCGCCCGCCTTGGTGAGCTTGATGCCGCGGCTTGTCCGCTCAATGAGCTTGATCTGGAGGTGCGCCTCCAGTCCGTCCATCTGCTTCATCACAGAGGGCGGCGTCATGTAAAGCTGCTCCGACGCCTTGTTGAAGCTGCCGCACTCGGCGATGGAGATGAACGTATTGAGCTTGGGATCGAGCATGACAAATACCTCCTGTGTAAAATGACCCAAAGTGCCTTATGACAAAAATGCGAATTGTATTTGCTTTTTTGTAATACCAATATAGCACGATTAGAAATTCAAAGCAAGCGAAAAAAGATATATAAATTATGCAAGGGCCCACAGACATGGTTCGACAGGATACCGGCAAAACGGATCAAGTGGGACCATGTAAGCTGGTAAGTTCATCGGAAAGGAAGTGAGAGGAGCATCGCACCGATGCGGAAAGCTGCTATACAAAGAACGTCCGAAGAGAAAGAAAACTGGACAGGCATTCTGCCAAACAAAAAACAGCAGGGAGAAAGAAGAAAATGAAACAGAAAAAACAATTCACAATGCCCCATGTGTTTGTCATCCTTTTCGTTCTGCTCGTGGTGGCAACCATCGCAACCTACATCGTTCCCGCTGGTACCTACGATTTTATGGAGGTAAACGGGAAGAACGTTATCAACCCCGATTCGTTCCACTACATTGATCAGACCCCCGTCGGTCCCTGGCAGATGATCATGGACATCCCGCAGGCCTGCGTCAACGCGGCCATGCTGATCATTTGCTCCCTCATCATCTCCGGTTCCGTCAGCATCCTCAACGCCACCCAGGCGCTTGACGCGACGATCGGTACGGTCGCCCACGCTGCGCGCAGCAAGCTGGCCATCGCCGTTCCCGTCGTCATGGCTCCGTTCACGATTCTCGGCTGCATGGGTATCACCGAGCCGAATAACGTGGCCTTTATTCCCCTCGGTCTGATGGTCGCCGCGGCATTCGGCGCGGATGCGCTGGCCGGTTCCGCGATTATCCTCTTCGCCATTAGCGCCGGCTTTTCGCTGGCTCCGTTCGGCGCTGCGACTACAGCGAACGCACAGACCATTGCCGGCCTGCCCATCTACTCCGGCTGGGAGCTGCGTTGTGTCGGCGCACTGGTCATGTTCGTGATCAATGCGTTCTTCGTCATCCGCTACATCAAGAAAGTCCAGGCTGACCCCTCTGCCAGCCTTTGCGCTCACGACCCTAACGTCGTGAAATTCTCCGGCGAATTCGTTCCCATTGAGCTCACCACTCGCAGAAAGATCGTCGCGCTGGTCTTCGGCCTGCAGTTCGCGGCGGTCGTCTGGTCCGTCATCAAGGGCATCTGCACCGTACAGCTCATCGCCTGCGTGTTCCTCGTCGGCGGCGTCATCTCCGGTATCATTGCCGGCTACAACGCCAACAAAATCTGCGAGTTGTTCTGCGACGGTCTCGCTCAGATCGCATTCGGCGTGTTCATGATCGGCTTTGCCGGTTCCATCGCCCTCGTCATGACTCAGGGCAACATCATCCACACCTGCATCCATGCCATGGCTGGCGCGCTGGGCGCTCTGCCTCCCGCGCTGACGGCGATCGGCATGAACATCATGAACATCTTCGTCAACTTCTTCATCATTTCCGGTTCCGGTCAGGCGTTTGTTGTGATGCCCATTCAGTCGCCTCTTGCCTCGATTGTTGGCGTGACGCAGCAGACCGCCATCCTCGCCTACCAACTCGGTGACGGCTTCACCAACTTCATCTACCCGCAGTCCGGCGTTCTGATGGCCGGTCTCGCTGTCAGCCGTGTCAACTGGGCTGACTGGGCGAAGTTCGCATGGAAACCTGTTCTTGCGCAGACCATTGCCGGTTGGGGCCTCCTCATCGTGGCTACCCTCATCGGCTACGGCGCGGCTCTCGGCTAAATAGTCTCGCGCACAAGCGTGAAGAAAATCATTTGCGCCTGATCTGAGATAGGCATTACGCAGAAAGGGCGCTCAGCAATGAGCGTCCTTTCTGCCTCTCTCCTCAAAGATTTTTTCTTACAATTTACAACGAATGAGACAAACGATTGGATGAATCCAGACGGCAATACTGAAACAAAGGAGATTTTCGTTTATGGCTGAAGCAGTACTTATGCCGAAAACAGGAATCACGGTGGAATCCTGTATCATTGAAGAATGGAAGAAACAGGTCGGCGACCAGGTGAAGCTGGACGAGATCCTGTTTACATACGAAACGGACAAGGCAGTGTTTGAGTGCCCCTCCACCGCAGAGGGCGAACTGCTGGAAATATATTATCAGGATGGCGACGAGGTCCCCTGCCTGGAGACGGTGTGCGCCGTTGGTCAGAAAGGCGATGACTGCTCCGCAATCCGTCCGAGCGGCGTGGCGGCACAGGCTCCGGCTGCGGTACCCGCCACGGCGGAACCAGCCGCTCCAACGGCAGCGGCCAAGGCGGCTACCGCGCCCACCGGCGAGACGAGCGTCGCGTTGGCCTCGCCGCGTGCCAAGAATCTGGCAGTGCAGGCCGGTGTGGATTGGCGCAAGGCCGTTCCCACGGGCAGCAAGGGCCTGATCGTGGAGCGCGATGTGCGCAAGCTTATGGAAGAGCAGAGTGCGGCGACTGCCGCAACGCCTGCGCCGGTGGCACAGGCTCCGGCTGCGGCTTCTGCTCCTGCCGAAGCGGCTGCGGATTACACGGACAGCAAGTTCAGCGTCATCCGCCGTACCATCGCCCGCTCGATGAAGGAATCTCTGAGCAGCTCCGCGCAGCTGACGCACAACTTCGCGTTCGACGCGACGGCGATCAAGCAGTACCGCGCCGAGATGAAAGCGCTCGGCGGCGCCTACGCCGGCGTGACCATCGGCGACATGATCCTCTATGTCGTCTCCCGCACGTTGCTCGCACACCCCGACCTGAACGCGCACATGCTCGACGATGAGCACATCCGCCACTTCAATACTGTCCATCTCGGCGTCGCGGTCGATACGCCGCGCGGCCTGCTGGTCCCGGTGATTTGCAACGCGGAGAAGAAGAGCCTGCTGCAGATTTCTGCCGAGCTCAAGAAGCTGGCGGCTGAGGCCCGCACGGGCGCGATCAGCCCGGACAAGCTCAATGGCGCGAGCTTCACCGTCTCGAACCTCGGTTCGTTCGGCGTTCGCAGCTTCACGCCTGTCATCAATCCGCCGCAGACCGGTATCATCGGCGTCTGTGAGATCGTCGAGGCGCCGCGCACGGGCAAGAACGGCATCGAGCTCTATCCGGAGATGACGCTCTCCCTGACCTACGATCACCGTGCGATCGACGGTGCACCCGCATCTCGCTTCATGCAGGAGGTCTGCAAGAAGCTCGAGCACTTCACCGCTACGCTGGCGGAATAAAAGAGGTAAGATAACATGGAATGTTTTGAACTGATTATCATCGGCGGCGGTCCCGGTGGTTATCTCTGCGCCGAGCTCGCCTCCGCGGCGGGCCTTTCCACCGCGCTGATCGAAAAGCGCGCGCTGGGCGGTACCTGCCTGAACGAAGGCTGCGTGCCCACCAAGACGATCCTCAACTCCGCGAAGCTCTATCGCCACGCGCTCGACAGCGCGCCGTTCGGCGTCACGGTCGAGGGGGCGAAGCTGGATCACGCCAAGGTCATTGCTCGCAAGAACGATGTTGTCCGCACGCTGGTCTCCGGCGTGGCGGGTACGCTCAAGAGAAATAAGGTCACGGTGCTCACCGGCGACGCGGAAATTCAGGGTCGCGACGCGGAGGGCTTCCACGTGACGGTCAACGGCGAGGCCGTAACCGGTCGCCGTTTGGTGCTCGCCACCGGCTCGGAGACGACGGTCCCCCCAATC
>CAKTJA010000106.1 GCA_934567115.1 uncultured Oscillospiraceae bacterium | reverse complement strand
ATCAAGAAGGTCGCGGCCAACACCTACATCATCACGCCCTACCACGTCGATATCATGGGCGACCTGATCGACGAGCTTGAAAGCAACGGGCTGTACTTATGAACGACGGACGGAGGGGTGAACGATGCTGACGCCGCAGGAGGTATCCAACCGCGCGTTTTCCAAGGCCGTCATGGGCGGCTACAACATGGCGATGGTGGACGAATTTCTTGACGAGCTGACGGAGGATTACACCGCGCTTTACAAGGAAAACGCCGCGCTCAAGGCAAAGCTGAAGATTCTTGTCGACAAGGTGGAGGAATACCGCGCGACCGAGGACGCCATGCGCGCCGCTCTGCTGACCGCGCAGAAGATGGCCAACACCATGGTCGAGGAAGCGGAGGAAAAGAAGAAGGCCATGCTCGCCAACGCCGAGAGCGAGGCAAACCGGAAGATCGGCGCGCTGCATGACGAGGTCACGCGGGAGGAGCAGCGGCTGAGCGCCGCCAAGGCGGAAACGGCGGAGTTCCTTGCCCGTGTGCGCGACGTGTATGAGCGCGAGTTGAAGCTGCTTGAGGACCTGCCCGAGCTGGGGACCGTTCCCGCCGCCGCGCAGGAGGCGGAGCCGGCTCCCGCTGCCGCCGATGTGGGGGAGATCGAAAAGAGCATTATGGACTCCTTCCGTCTCGGCGACGCAGCAGAGGCGCCGCAGGAGGCGGCGGACATGCCCGCGGTCGAACCGGACGCGCCGGCGGACGGCGGGGATGACGGCGGCGAGACGGACAACCCGTTCGTCGATTCCGCGACCCGCGTGATCTCGCTGAGCGATCTGAAATTCGGTCGGAACTATCACGGCGAGGAGTAAACTGTTTTCAGGGAAGGCGGCTCTACCGCCTTCCCTGATTTCTGTCGCCGTCCCCGGCGCGGCGGACCGCGCGCCGCACAATTTGGAAAGGAGCGTACGCTTCCCCGTCTCCACGCGGAAGCGTACAAAGAAAGATATGACCAAACGTCCCATCGTCGCCATTCTCTACGACTTTGACAAAACGCTCTGCACCACGGATATGGAGGATTACGCCTTCATTCCCTCCCTCGGCTTTACGCCGGAGGAGTTCTGGCGCAAGGCAAACAGCTTCGGACGCGAGAACAAAATGGACAGTCTGCTTGCCTACATGTATACGATGATCCACGAGTGCCGCGCGCAGGGCATTCGGCTCGACAGGGAGTACCTTGTCCGCTCGGGCCGGTCCATCGAGCTGTTTCCCGGCGTGCGCGAATGGTTCTCGCGCATCGGCGGCTACGGCAAGGAGCTTGGCGTGGAGGTGGAGCATTATGTGATCTCGTCCGGTCTTCGTGAGATCATCGAGGGCAGCGGCATCGCGCACGAGTTCCGGCAGATCTACGCCTGCGAATTTTACTACGACGAGGACGGTCTTGCCGCATGGCCGAAGCTGGACGTCAACTTTACGAACAAAACGCAGTTTGTCTACCGCATCAACAAGGGCATTCTTGACATCGCGCGCGACCGGGAGCTGAACGACTCCATGCCCGACGACTCCAAGCGCGTGCCGTTCACCAACATGATCTATATCGGCGACGGGCTTTCCGACGTGCCGTGCATGAAGATGATGCGCGCCTACGGCGGACAGGCCATCGCCGTTTACCAGCAAAGCAACCGCGTGGGCGTGGAGAAGCTTCTGGCGGACGGACGCGTGGACTTCATTTTTCCCGCCGACTATCGCGAGGAGACGGAGCTTGACGGGACCGTGCGCAACATTCTGCGCAGAATGGCGGTCTCCGACGCGCTGAACGAGAAGAACGCCGAGCAGCTCCGCGCCGTCGGAAGGGGAGACGACCCCGATCAGTTCGGTCTGTTTTAAGGAGGAACGCGCCATGGAAGAAAGGCTCACGCCCGGCTCGCTCTACATTGTCGCAACGCCGATCGGCAATTCGCGCGACATGACCGAGCGCGGCCGCCAGATTCTGGAAACGGCGGATATCATCGCGGCGGAGGACACCCGCCGCAGCGTCGTGCTGCTCAACAAGCTCGGCATACGGGGCAGCCAGCTCTCCGCCAACCACAAATTCAACGAGTACGGCAAGGCAAAATGGTTCATCAGCCAGCTCCAGCAGGGGAAAAACGTCGCCGTTATCACGGACGCGGGCACGCCCTGCATCTCCGACCCGGGAAACGAGCTGATCCGCGCCGCCATCGAAGCGGGGATCCGCGTGGTCGGCGTGCCGGGGGCCTGCGCGGCGGTCACGGCTCTTTCCATCTCCGGCTTCGATCTCTCGACCTTTTTCTTCTTCGGCTTTTTCCCGCGCGAGACGGCGGAGCGCCGCAAGGCGCTTTCGATGATGCGGCGCGGGGACACGCGGACCTACTGCTTTTACGAAAGTCCGAAGCGCATCATGGACGCGGTGGAGTTCTTCATCGGCGAGCAGGCGGGCGTACGGCTGTGCCTGTGCAACGACATGACCAAGCTTCACGAGGCGACCTTCCGCGGCACGCCAGCGGAGGTCCGCGAGCAGCTGCTTGCCAAGGGGAGCTATGACAAGGGCGAATACGTCCTTCTGTGCGAGGTGGAGGAGGACTATCTGATCACGGAGGTGGAGCACATCTCATCCCCCGAGGCGCTTCTGGCAGACTGCATGGTTCGCAATGACTGCACGGCGAAGGAGGCCATTCGTCTGCTGCTTGGGGACGAGAACAACACCTACAGCAAGAACGAGCTGTACGCCGCGCATCTCGCGCTGAAAGAGAGGTTCGGCTCATGAGCGGCATTCTGAGCGATCTGACCGAGCGGCTCGACACGCTCACCCGACTTGTTCTCAGCGAGCCGGTCGCGCGCATCGGCTTTCGACGCGTCACCGCCCGCCCCGTGACGCTGCGCGGGAAAGCGTTTTTCCAGCTGGAGTATCAGCAGGGGCAGAAGGTGTCGCACCGCAACATTGCGCGCGGCGAGCTTCCGGAGCTTTTCGAGCGCGAGCTGGACGGCCTGTTCCGTCAGGTCACGCTGTGTACGGAGACGGAGACGCGGCAGTACGTCCGCAAAGTGGATGGCAGCTATCGGTGCACCGCAAGGGGAGAGGCGCGGCGGAGCGCCCCCTCGCGCTCGCACGACCGCGCAAAGGAGTACATTCTCTCCGAGGGGGAGAACATTCCCGCGCTGGTGGACCTCGGGGTTTTCACGCCGGACTTTCGCATTGTGAAGGCGAAATACGATAAATACCGCCAGATCAACCGGTTTATCGAGCTGATCGACGACGCGTTCCGCGCGTCCGGAAAGACGGAGATCACCGTCTTGGACTTCGGCTGCGGAAAGTCGTATCTGACCTTTATTCTCTACTACTACTTTACGGTCAAGCGCGGCGTCAGGGCGGAGATCATCGGCTACGACCTGAAGGAGGACGTGGTGGAGCACTGCAACGCCGTCGCGCGCAAATATGGCTACGACGGTCTCCGCTTCGTGGTCAGCGACGTTACGCGCGACACGCTCGCCGATACGCATGTGGACATGGTCGTTACGCTCCACGCCTGTGACACGGCGACGGATCACGCGCTGTGGTACGCGGTCGAAAAGAATGTGCAGCACATTTTTTCCGTTCCCTGCTGTCAGCACGAGGTCAACAGCTCCATACACAGCGGGGGAGACTTCGACCTTCTGCTTCGGCACGGCATATTGAAGGAGCGGTTTTCCGCTCTGCTGACCGACTCCATCCGCGCCGCCGTGCTGGAGGACATGGGCTACAGCGTGGACGTGATCGAGTTTGTGGACTTCGAGCACTCCCCCAAAAACCTGATGCTGCGCTGCGTAAAAAACCGCCGCCGGACGGACGGCGGTCTCCGCACGGCACAGGCCCTTGCGGAGCGGTACGGCTTTCGTCAGACGCTGCTGGAGCTTGCCGTTGAAAAGAGCCGCACAGCGCCCTGAGCGCCGACAAAGGAAACCGACGCCGGAGGACTTTCGGCATCGTTAAGTCCGGCGTTTTTCGACCAAACGCTGCGGAAAATCGCGGCTTATTTTGCACAAACTGTTGAGAACACCACTCACAACATAAAAGCTGAGAGTCGGGGCGCAGCGCCTCAATCCTCAGCTTAAATGACGCCGGGGGATCCCCGGCGTTATTTTTACGCGTTATTTTCTTTTCCGTTTCGCCTTCTCCGGCCGCTGTGCGTTTTCATAATCCATAATGCGGATCGCCGGATTTTTCTCCTTCGCCAGCTTCCGGATCGCTTCCGCGTCCGACCGGGTGAAGAACAGCGCCTTTTCCATCGAGCCGTAGCCGATGTGCAGCCGAATGAGATCGGGATGCTTCCTGTCCTCGGAGACGATGGCGTTGATCTTCTCCCACGGGAAGAAGTCGTAGTGCGTCGTGACCTGCATCTGATAGAATATCTCCAATCCGCGGACGGTGACCACAGCCTCTTTCTTCGTCAGAAGCGTAAGCGTGTAGAGCACCGCGAATGCGAAGGAGATGACCGAAAGCAGAGCGTTCCTCTCTCTGGACATCAATCCGTACAGCAGCAGACAGCAGACGAGTATCCATCCGCCCACCACGACCCACCGCTTTCGCGGCTTGGGCAGACGCGCCGTATAGATCGGAGGCGGGACGGATTCCCACGGAAGCGATTGTCTCACGATGGCAGTTCCTTTCTAAACGGATAAGGCGTGCGCGCGCGGCGCACGCCTTACACCGGGATCAGATCACGCGTTGATCTTAGGGGCCTTGCCGGCGGCGCGGCGGGCCTCAAGATTGGCGACAGCCCTCTTGTGGGCCTCCTCAGGCGCACCGGCGGGCTTGCCGGCCTTGGTCTTGCCAAACAGGTTGGTGTAAGAACCGTCGGCCCAGAAAATGTTGCGGCCGAGCAGAGCGGTAACATAAGCGTAAATGGGGTTGAGCAGGTTGACGAACGCGAAGGGGAAGAACACGAACGGGCTGATGCCCAGAACGCCGTGCTGATACGCGCCGCAGCCGGTCCAGGGGAACATGACGGCCCAGAGGGTGCCGGCGTCCTCCAGCGTACGGGAGAGCATGTTGCGGGAGAGACCCAGCTCGTCGTACTTGTCAACATAGATGGGGGCGGGAACGCCGATGCCGAGGAACTGGTCGCACATGGTGGCGTCGCA
>CAKTJA010000105.1 GCA_934567115.1 uncultured Oscillospiraceae bacterium | reverse complement strand
CGGGAAACCCAAGAGGGGTGTCCTGCGCCATTGAAATCAACAAGCCTTCGGAGCTTTGAAAAAGCGCCGAAAACTTGTTCAGCGTGTCGGAAAAGCTTTTCCGACACGCTGAGACCCGGATCGAACGATCCGGGTCTTTTTTCATTCCTCATATTCTCCGTCTTCCGCGCCGCGCGGAAGCGGGACCTGCGCCGTCACATACGGCAGCGCGCGGACGCAGAAGCGCGCCATATCCACATGATCCTCGTCCGTGAACCCCACGCCCTCCGCCCGCAGAAGCTCGACCTGCCGGTTCGCGCCGCCGAATGCGAACGCCTCCGATACGCCGCCGTCGCGCCTGACGACGCGGTGGCACGGGACGACCCCCGGCTCCGGATTTGCGTGCAGCGCATAGCCCACCACGCGGGCAAGCCTCGGGTTGCCGAGCGCCGCCGCGACCTGTCCGTAGCTCGCCACGCTTCCGCGCGGAATGAGCCGCACCGCCGCGTAGACCCTCTCAAACGTCGTCACGCTTCTCCGTCTCCTTCCCGCGCCCCTTGCGCAGCGCCGAAACGTCCAGCTCCATGATAAGAAGACTTGCAAGCATCAGCGCCGCGCCGATATAACCGCGCCCGCCAAGGCGCTCGTCAAGCAGGAAGAATGCAAAGACTGCGGAAAAGACCGGCTCAAGCGTAAAGATCAGGCTCGCGTGGCTGGCGGTCGAATACTGCTGCTCGACACTCTGAATGATAAAGCACACGCCCGAGCAGACGATCCCGAGGAACAGCGCGGCGGCCCAGCTCGCTGCGGAGCGCGGCAGCGCCGGCGTTTCAAGCGCCAATGCCAAAACGAGCATGACGACGCCCACCACGGCCAGCTCGCACACGCCCAGCGCAAGCGGATCGACCTCCGGCTTTGCCACGGCCTTCTCCGTCGCCAGCAGGTCAACGGCGTAAAACGTCGGGACGAGCAGACAGATTATGTCGCCCGGCGCGGGCCGCAGCGTCTCGTTGAGCGTCATAAGCGCCAGACCGACCAGACACAGCGCAAGCGAAAAGGCCAGCTTTTTCCCCGGCTTTTTGCGATAGACGGCAAACTCCAGCAGCGGCGTTGTCAGCACGGTCAGCGCGCCGATAAAGCCCGCGTTCGAAACCGACGTGTACAGTATGCCGTAGGTCGCGCCGACATAGACCATCACCAGCGACAGTCCGACAAGCACGCTGTATTTCAGCGTTTCGCGGCTCGCGCGGATCACACGCCGGTGAAAAACGGCGCCGAGTACCAGAAACGCCGAAAGAAAGCGGAACGCGTTGAGCGTCATCGGCTGCATATCCCGAAGACAGATGGCGACCAGACAGTTGGATATCCCCCAGAAGCTCGTCGCCAGCAGGAGCATCATATCCGCTCTGCGCTGACGGTCCATTTTCCGTCCCTCCTCAGCGGCGCGGGGGCACCGGACGCTCCCCGCCCGAAAAAATCAGATCACCCCGCTCCGCCGAAAGGCGCGGGAGCGGGGGCCGCGTCTCCGCCCCGCCTCCCGGCGGAAAAAGCCGGTCGGGGTCGAAGCGGGCCGCATAATGACTATACGACTGTAATTTTATCACGCGGGCGGCGGGAATGCAAGCGGAGGCGCTCCGCATTTTCCGTCCGCGCGGCGCATAGGCTTTGCAAAAACGACAAAGGGGGACCCCGACCGTGAACGAACACTATCCCTTTTCCCTGCCGCCGCTGCCCTACGACGCAAACGCCCTTGAGCCGCAGCTCGACGCCACGGTGATCCGCATCCATCACGACCGTCTCTTCGCCGACTATGTCGCAAGGCTCAACGCCCTTCTGCGCGACTGGCCACAGTACCACGGCTGGTCGCTCGAGCAGCTTGTGCACCTGCCCGCCCAGCTTCCCGCCCCGCTGCGGGAGGGCGTGCACAACAACGCCGGCGGCGTTTACAACCACATGCTGTATTTCGATTCCATGAACGCCCCCGGCAGAGGCGGACGGCCCTCCCCGGCGCTTGCCGGCGCGGTCGAACGCGCCTTCGGCTCGATGGACGGACTGCGCCGCGCCCTGCACGACACGGCGGCGGGCCAGTTCGCCTCCGGCTACGGATGGCTGCTGGCCATGCCCGGCGGCGAGCTCCAGCTTGCCCGGTCGGCAAATCAGGACGTTCCCCTCGGTCTGCCGCTGCTCAACACCGACGTGTGGGAGCACGCCTATTTCCTCCAGTACCTCAACCGCCGGGGCGACTATCTGGACGCGTGGTGGCAGCTTGTGGACTGGGATAAGGTCTCCGCCCGGTACGAGGCGGCGCTGCGCACGCTCCCCTCCTACCCCGCGCCGTAGCGATGCGGCGGGAACGGGACGGCGCGCGCCGTCAGCCGTTCTCTAGCGATTTCAGCTCCACCGGCGTGCCGACGGAGCGGGCGAGGACGCAGATCTTCGCCACGTCCTCAATATATTCGGCGTTGAGATACGCCTGCGCAAGATCCTTTCCGACGGCGAGCACGCCGTGGTTGGCAAGCGTGCAGCCCATGCGGTCCCTGAGCGCGGGAAGCGCGTTGAGGCCGACCTCCCGCGTGCCCGGCCGGGCATAGTCCGCGCAGCGGAGGTCTCCGCCGAGGAAAATCATCGCCTCGATCAGCACGGCCGGGATGGTCTGCCGGTTGACGGCAAACGCCGTCGCGTAAGGCGAATGCGTGTGGAACACGGCGCTCACATCGTCCCTTCCCTCATAGACCGCCGCGTGCATCCGCCACTCGCTCGACGGCTCCCGCTCTCCCTCAAGCCGCGTTCCGTCAAGGCGCATGACGACAACGTCCTGCGCGCGCATGGTCTCATAGCGCACGGAGGTCGGCGTGATAAGCATTTTCCCCTCCCCGCGCAGATAACAGCTCAGATTGCCGCTCGTGCCGGAAAACAGTCCGGCGCGAAAGGCCCGCAGAGACCTGTCCACGATCTCCCGCTTCAACTCTTCCGTCATGCTCATGCTCACACCACCAGATTGTCCCCGCCGATGCTGCCGTCGGTAAAGTACCGGTGCAGATCGTAGGGCGAATAGATCCCCAGATCGGTCACAACGCCGGAGACGAGGTGCGGCGGCGTGACGTCGAACGCCGGGTAGTAGCCCTTGACGCCCTCCGCCGCCGTCCGCACGCCCATGGCCTGAAGCGTGAAATCCGGGTCGCGCATTTCGATATGCACGCTGTCCGCGTCCGGGTGCCCCTGATCGGGCGCACCGGTGACAAAATACGGAATGCCCATATACTTTGCGACGATGGCGTTTTGAAACGTGCCGACCTTGTTGACGACATGCCCGTCGCAGCAGATGGCGTCCGCCGCCGTCGTAAACACGTCCACGCCCTCGCGCTGCATGACGAAGGCCGGCATGTTGTCGGAAATGACCGTAACGTCGAAGCCCATGTCCCGGCAGACCGTCGCGGTCAGGCGCGCACCCTGAAAGTAGGGGCGCGTCTCCGGGCAGAACACCCGGATGTGCCGCCCGCGCTCCGCGCATTCGCGCAGCATCATGCCGACGATCGTTTCGGCAAAGCAGTGGGTCATGACCGTGCCGTTCTCCGGGAACATATCGACCAGATACCTCCCGATCTTCGCCACGCGCTCATAGCGGACGTTGTTCAGTTCGACCGTTTTGTTCCGGATCGCCTCCGCCGCGTCCTCGCCGGAGGCAAGCGCGCGCCGCGCCTCCTCCACGCACAGCCCGCACAAAAGCGCCATGCGCTTGACCGTCGTGGGCCGCGCGTGCGAGATCGTGTGCGCCGCCGCCTGAAGATACGCAAGCTGCTCCTCGCCGCTCCGCCCGCGGCACTCGTACGCCGCAAGCGCCATTCCCATCGGCGCGGCGGTATACGGCCCCGCGCTCTGCGTCACCATGTCCGTGATCGCCTGCGCGACCTCCTGATGCGTGCGGCAGGTGACGAACTCCACCTTCGCCGGGTACACCCGCCGGTCGAGGATTCGCACCGCCCCGTCCTCGTACCACGCGATGTTTTCATATTGCAGCATAAATGCCAGATCGTGATCCGCTCTCAGCATGTTCCCACTCCTCATTCGTAAAGTCTTTTCACCGCCGCGCGCGCTTCAAAAAGGATCTTCTCGCGGTCAAGCGTTTTGTATTCCCCGTTCTCATAAAGGATCCTGCCGTCAACCATCGTAAGGCAGACGTCCGACGACCTTGCCGCGCAGGTGAGCAGCGCGGGCGTATCGAGATTCGGATAAAGATGCGGCCTGTCAAGGTCGATCGCGATAACGTCCGCCTTCTTCCCGACCGCCAGCTCGCCGCAGTCGCCGCGCCCCTGGAGCCTTGCGCCGTTGACCGTCGCCATATCCAGAACCTCCTCCGCGCGGACGGCGGTGGGGTCGCGGTGATAGCCGCAGTGCATGACGGCGGCAAGGTGCATCTCTTCAAACATGTCGAGATTGTTGTTGCTCGCCGCGCCGTCGGTGCCGAGCGCGACATTCACGCCCGCGTCCATAAGCTTCCGCACCGGCGCAAAGCCGCTGCCGAGCTTCAGATTGCTCGTGGGATTGTGGACGGCGCTCACGCTGTGCCGCCTGAGGATCTCAATGTCCGCGTCGCTGACCGTGACGCAGTGCGCGGCGGCGGTCGGACTGTCGAAGGTCCCGAGCCGCTCGAACCACGCCGCCGGCGAGCAGCCGTACCTCGCTTCGCACTCGTCCGTTTCACGCTGCGTCTCGGCAAGATGGATGTGCATGCGTCCGCCGCGCGCGCGGCACATTTCGCTGTAGGCGCGGACGATATGGCTCTTGCAGGTGTACTCCGCATGAACGGAGAAGTCAATGCGGATGCGTCCGTTCTCCGCGTTGTGGTACTGCTCGAAAAGCGTGATGGACTGCGGGATCTGCGTATTCCGCTCCACCGGTTCATTTTCGTCGAAGCACTGCACGCAGCGGTTCAGATTCGCCCTCACGCCCGCCTCGGCAACGGCGGCGACCGTCTCGGCGGGGAAAAAGTACATGTCGGAAAAGCTCGTCGTCCCGCTGGCGATCATCTCAAGCAGGGCAAGGCGGCTCCCCGCCGCAACGTCCGCCGGGACAAGCCGGTCCTCGATGGGAAACACCCTGTCGAACAGCCACTCCCGAAGCGGAAGCCCGCTTCCGACGCCGCGCAGCAGCACCATGGCGGAATGACTGTGGCAGTTGACGAGGCCGGGCATGAGAAGCCTGCCC
>CAKTJA010000104.1 GCA_934567115.1 uncultured Oscillospiraceae bacterium | reverse complement strand
GGCTGCACCGCTCGACGCTGACGGGCTTTTACGACCTCTGCCGCGCCGTGCTCGTCAAGAGCGAGGCGGACTACGACCGGTTCGACGCCGCCTTTCTTGAATACTTCCGGGACGTTCCCTTCCCCTCCGAGCTTCTGCCGGATGAGCTGATGAACTGGCTCAACCACCCGCAGAACGCGATGGAGGAGTTCCGCGCGTTTCTGCTCGCGCAGGGCTGCGACGAAAAGAACGTGGACGAAATCCTTAAAATGTTTGAAGAGCGTCTGCGCGAGCAGACCGAGGAGCACAACGGCGGCTCGTACTGGATCGGGACGAACGGCTTTTCCTTCTTCGGCAACTCGGGCCACAATCCACGGGGGATCCGCGTCGGCGGAGAGAGCCGCTACCGCCGCGCCTTTCAGGTCGCGGGAGAGCGGCGGTTCCGCGACTTCCGCCGCGACAACACGCTTGACGTGCGCCAGTTCCAGATGGCGTTCCGCCTGCTGCGGCAGTACTCGGATCAGTCGCTGGGCGAGCGGACGGAGTTCGACGTGGACGGCACGGTCCGCAGCACCTGCGACAACGCGGGCACGCTGTCGGTGCGCTATAAGCGCCCGCGCCGCAACACCGTCAAGGTCCTGATGCTGATGGACTCGGGCGGGTCGATGAGCTACTATTCCGGGCTTTGCTCCATGCTGTTTCAGGCCGCGCGCCAGTCCAACCATTTTAAGGAGCTGCACGTTTACTATTTCCACAACTGCGTCTATTCCTCGGTCTACACCGACCCGCGCATGTACCGTGAGCACAGCGTTCCGACCGAGTGGGTGCTTCGGAATTTCGGAAGCGACTACAAGGTCATCTTCGTCGGCGACGCGCTGATGGACATGTACGAGCTGATGGAAAAGCGGCGCGATTTCCGCACGGACGGCGCGGCTCTCTCCGGTCTTGACTGGCTGGGCCGCTTCCGCGAGCAGTACGACCATCTGATCTGGCTCAACCCGGAGGAGCCGCCGAGGCCCGGCGGCTACTGGGGGCAGAGCTACGGCTATATCGCGCGGCTGATCGAAATGTTCCCGCTGAGCGTGGACGGCCTCGGCCGGGGCATGAAAAAGCTTCTGGCAAGCCGATAGGCTCCGGCGTTCGGAAAATCTTCAAAAAAGATAAAAGCCCCCGTTTTCTCGGGAAAACGGGGGTTCAGCGTGTCGAAAATTTTTTTCTCCCCGCCGAACAGGTTTTCAGAACTTTGAAAAAGTTCTGAAAACCGTTGATCTCAATGGCGCAGGACACCCCCTCTTGGGTTTCCCGCGCACACTCTTCCTTACCGTTACAGGGAATGTGCCGCTTTATTGACGGCTTCAGGGACGGCGCTTTTGCGCCGTCCCTTTAAGCGTACTGAAAAAATGCGCGCCGCGTTTGAAGAAGCCGAGCCGCTCTCCGGAGCCTTACAGCGCCGTGCGCAGCGCCTGCACGCGGTCCGCCTTCTCCCATGCGACGCCAAGCTCCTCACGGCCCATGTGCCCGTACGCCGCAAGTCTGCGGTAGATGGGACGGCGCAGGTCGAGGTCGCGGATGATGGCGGTGGGCCGCAGGTCGAACACCTTTTCGACCGCCTCTTCAAGCCGGCTGTCGCTGACCGAGCCGGTGCCGAAGGTCTCCACCAGCACGCTGACGGGACGCGCCACGCCGATGGCGTAGGCAAGCTGCACCTGACATTTGGAGGCGAGGCCCGCCGCGACGATATTCTTGGCGATCCACCGCGCGGCGTAGGCCGCGGAGCGGTCCACCTTCGTCGGGTCCTTGCCGGAGAAGCAGCCGCCGCCGTGGGGCGCGCTGCCGCCGTAGGTATCGACGATGATCTTCCGTCCGGTCAGTCCGCTGTCGCCCTGCGGGCCGCCGATCACAAAGCGCCCGGTCGGATTGACATAGATCTTCGTGTCCTTGTCCAGAAGCTCCGCCGGCACCGTCGGCTTGATGACCAGCTCGATCATGTCGCGGCGGATAAGCTCAAGCTCCGCCTCCGGCGCGTGCTGCGTGGAGACGACGATCGTATCAATGCGCGCGGGCTTCCCGTCCTCGCCGTACTCGACGGTGACCTGCGTCTTTCCGTCGGGCCGCAGATACGAAACAAGCCCCTGCTTGCGCACGTCCGCAAGGCGCTTCGCCATCCGGTGCGACAGCGAGATGGCAAGCGGCATCAGCTCCGGCGTTTCGTTGCATGCATAGCCGAACATCATGCCCTGATCGCCCGCGCCGTTGTCAAGGCCGTCCGCGCCGCTCTCCTTATTCTCCAGCGAGTTGTCGACGCCCATCGCGATGTCGCCGCTCTGCTCGTCGATGTTCGTGATGATGCCGCAGGTGTTGCAGTCGAAGCCGTACTCCGAGCTGTCGTAGCCGATATCGCGGATCACCTCGCGCGCGATCCTCGGGATATCGACGTAGCAGCTCGTCGTGATCTCGCCCATGATGTGCACAAGGCCGGTGGACACGGTCGTTTCACACGCGACGCGGCCGTTGGGGTCCCCGGCAAGGATCGCATCGAGCACCGCGTCGGAGATCTGGTCGCAGATCTTGTCGGGATGCCCCTCGGTGACGGATTCTGAGGTAAATAAACGCTTTGCCATAAATACACTTTCCTTTCTTTTTCTTGTGGGAACACGAAAAAGCGCTCAGCCGAACGACCGAGCGCAAAAAATTTCTGCCTTCCCTCATCTTTCGATTCGTTCGCCGGATTTGGCACCTTGCATCGCAGGTTGCCGTGGCATCATCGGGCCGTTCCCTCCGCCACTCTTGATGAAGTATTCACTTGTAAATCGGAGTATATTTTAGCCGCATTCCGCCGATTTGTCAACCGCATTTTTACAAAAGCGCGCTCCGCCACATTTTTTCTTGACACGTCCTGAGAAAACAGTTACAATATTCCGTGGATTTATGGAGGGGGAAGAAGGGGCTTCCCCTTTTGTTGATTCAATTTTGCCCGATTTTCAAGGGAAAATGAACACAGGAGGAATCAAATGGACTTCACCAGCCTCATCATCGGGGCGGCGGCGGGGCTTCTCATTGGTATTCTTGCTTGTATTCTGTATCGGAACAAAAAAGCGAAAAACGACAGGGAAAAAATCGCCAATGCCGAGGACGAGGCGCTTCGCATCATAAACGACGCAATCAAGAGTGCGGAGAGCAAGAAGCGCGAGGCCACGCTGGAGGCGAAGGAGGAGATCCTCCGCTCCCGCAAGGAATACGAGAAGGAAGAAAAGGAACGCCGCGCGGACCTGCAAAAGCAGGAACGCCGCCTGCAGCAGAAGGAAGAGAGCATCGACCGCAAGACCGATGCGATCGAAAAGAAGGAAGAAGCCCTTGCCCAGAAGCATGCCGCGCTGGACAAGGAGAATGAAGAGATCAAGATCATCAAGCGCAGCCAGACCGAGATGCTCGAGCGCATCTCCGGCTTTACGGCGGACGACGCGAAGAAGTATCTGATCGAACAGGTCGAGTCCGAGGTCACGCATGAGACCGCGCTGAAGATCAAGGAGATCGAAGCGCGCGCCAAGGACGAGGCCGACCAGTACGCCCGCGAGGTCGTGGCCTCCGCCATTCAGCGCTGCGCCGCGGATCATGTCGCCGAGATCACCGTCAGCGTGGTTCCCCTGCCCAATGACGAGATGAAGGGCCGCATCATCGGCCGCGAGGGCCGCAACATCCGCACCATCGAAACGCTCACCGGCGTGGACCTCATCATCGACGACACGCCCGAGGCGATCACCGTCTCCTGCTTCGAGCCGGTGCGCCGCGAGATCGCGCGGCTGGCGCTTGAAAAGCTGATCGCCGACGGACGCATCCACCCGACCCACATTGAAGAGATGGTCGCCAAGGCCCGCCGCGAGGTGGACGCCGTCATCAAGTCCGAGGGCGAGCGCGCCGTGCTCGAAACCGGCGTGCGCGGTCTGCATCCCGAGCTTGTGAAGATGCTCGGCCGTCTGCACTACCGCACGAGCTACGGGCAGAACGTGCTTCAGCATTCCATCGAGGTGTCCCACCTCGCGGGGATGATGGCCGCCGAGCTGGGCGCGGACGTGGCCCTGGCCAAGCGCGCCGGTCTTCTGCACGACATCGGCAAGGCCGTCGATCACGAGCTGGAGGGCACGCATGTCGCCCTCGGCGTGGAGTTCCTGCGCAAGTACCGCGAGCGCGACGACGTGATCCACGCGGTGCAGGCGCACCACAACGACGTGGAGCCGACGACCGTCGTGGCCTGTCTGGTCCAGGCGGCCGACGCGGTCTCCGCCGCCCGCCCCGGCGCACGGCGCGAAAATCTGGAAAACTACATCAAGCGTCTGGAAAAGCTTGAGGAGATCACCGGCTCCTATCCCGGCGTCGATACCTCCTATGCCATTCAGGCCGGACGCGAGGTCCGCGTGATGGTCAAGCCCGAGCAGGTCAGCGAGGACGAGATGGTCCTCCTCGCGCGCGAGCTTGCCAAGCGCATCGAAAGCGAGCTTGAGTACCCGGGACAGATCAAGGTCCATGTCCTGCGGGAAACCAAAGTGATCGAATATGCGAAATAAAGAGCTTCGGGGCGATTCCGCCCCGAAGTTTTTTTGCGCCCCTCATTCGGAAGCCGGATGCTGTGGATTCCGAAAATGAAGGGATTCCTTCACAAAAAGGGCAAAAGGGACAAAAACGCCGTTCTTTATTTGGTGAAACTTGCAAATCCGGAATTGATTTGCGAGTTTCCCTTGCGTATTCTGTACGGAAAGTTTATAATGGGACAAAGCGAAACCGATTTGTGAAAAAATAGACAATCCAAATATTTTTATAGTGAAGGAGCAAAAAGACTATGGATTTCCATCTGTCAAAAGAGCATCTGCTGGTTCGTAAAATGTACCGCGAATTCGCAGAGACCGAAGTCAAGCCCTTAGCTGAGGAGATCGATGAGGAAGAGCGCTTCCCCATGGAGACCGTCGAAAAGATGGCGAAGCTCGGCATGATGGGCATTTACTTCCCCACGCAGTACGGCGGCGCGGGCGGCGATGTTCTCAGCTACGCCATGTGCGTTGAGGAGCTGGCGAAGGTCTGCGGCACCACTGCGGTCATCGTTTCGGCGCACACCTCCCTGTGCTGCGCCCCCATCTTCGAGAACGGCACCGAGGAGCAGAAGATGAAGTATCTGCCCGACCTGCTCTCCGGCCGCAAGATCGGCGCGTTCGGCC
>CAKTJA010000103.1 GCA_934567115.1 uncultured Oscillospiraceae bacterium | reverse complement strand
GGAAACCTAAGAGGGGTGTCCTGCGCTATTAAAATCAACGGTTTTCAGAACTTTTTCAAAGTTCTGAAAACTTGCTCAGCGTGTCGAAAAGACTTTTTCGACGCGCTGAGGCTTCGCCCCATTGGGGCGAAGCCCTGTTTGCCGCAGACGCCGCCGCTTTCCGGCGGCGTTTGCCTTGTCCTCACGCTTCCCGCGCTTCCTCCAGCGCCTTTGTCAGCGCGATCGAAAGCTGGTCCGGACAGGAGGTCGCCTTTGCGCCGCAGCGGATGCCGCGCAGCTTCTCAACAGCCTCGTCCGCCTTCATGCCGCGCAGCAGGCTCATGATCCCCTGCAAATTTCCGCTACACCCGCCGAGCACGCGCACATCGCGGATAACGCCGTCCTCCAGCTCGACCTCCATCTGCTTTGAGCAGGTCCCCTTCGGAAAATAGGTATACGTCACAGCCGTTCCCTCACTTCGTCTTGATGATAGCCGCGTAGAGCGCCGCGCTCTTATCCGACCGGTTGGCGATCGCGTGGCTCTCTCCGTCATAGCAGATGGCGAAATCGCCCGGATGCATGGTGCGCTCAACGCCGTTGTCGTTCAGCGTGATCTCGCCCTCCTTGAAGAAAAACACCTCATACTCCCCCGTGTGACGGTGCACCCCGAGCGAGCAGCCCGGCTCCAGCCGGATCTCGGCAAACATCTTGGCATTCTCGGGCATTTCCCCAAGCACATAGTCGCGCTTATCCACGGTCCCCTCGCCGCCGCGCATGTTGGGCGTCAGGGTCTGCTTTCTGTCCTCCGCACGAATGATCATAAAAATCTCTCCTTTGTCTGTATGCTTTTTTCAAATACGCCGTAAAGCGTCGGCAAAACGGTGATCCGCCGTGCTTTTCGCTCGTCCGCCCGGCGGTCGGGAAAAGCGCGTGAAAAAAGCATGATGATCGCTCTGCAATTATGATACCATGAAGCGCCAGCGGAATGGTATATCCGCCATGCTTTTCGGTTGTCCGTCCAGCGGACGAGAAAAGCGGCTGGGATCAAAATATAATAATTGCGTTGCAATTATTTTACCACAAAGAAGCCGGACGTGCAAGAGGTCAGCGCTTGTCGCCGGGGCGGAAGATCAGCGCCATGATCACAGCAAAGCAGACGGCGGCCGCGATCCCGCCCGCCGTCGCGGACAGCCCCCCCGTCATCACGCCGAGCCAGCCCTTTTCCGCGATCGCCTTTTTCACTCCGTTCGCCAGACTGTAGCCGAAGCCGGTGAGCGGAACGGTCGCCCCCGCGCCGCCCCATTTGACGATCGGCTCATAAACGCCGACAGCCGTGAGAAAAACGCCGGCGACAACATAGCCCGTGAGGATGCGCGCGGGCGTAAGCTGCGTTTTATCGATCAATATCTGTCCGACGGCGCAAAGAAGTCCGCCGCAGAGAAACGCGTTTAAATAGTCCATGGATCACCGCTCCTTTCTGTTTTCAAGGATCACCGCATGGCAGATGCCCGGGACGCTCTCCCCCTGAAAGGTCGAGGTCGGCGAGAGCAGCGCTCCGGTCGGCGCAAAGACGATCCGGTTCCACTTTCCCTCACGCATGCCGCGCAGCAGATAGCCGTTGAGCACCGCCGCCGAGCAGCCGCAGCCGCTTCCGCCCGCGTGCATGTCCTGCGCCTCCAGATCGTACAGAAGCATGCCGCAGTCCTTGTAATTTTTCGTCATGTCCACGCCGTCCCGCGCAAAGAAATCCTCAACGACCGCGTGTCCGAGCTTCCCAAGGTCGCCGGTGACGATAAGGTCGTAGTCGGACGGCGAGGTCCGCGTGTCGGAGAAAAGGGCACGCAGCGTGTCGTACGCCGCGGGAGCCATCGCAGCCCCCATGTTGTTCGCGTCGGTCACGCCCTTGTCCACGATCTTTCCGCAGGTGACATGTGTGACCGCCGGCCCCTTCCCCTCTGCGGAGAGCAGACAGCAGCCCGCCGCCGTGGCCGTCCACTGTGCGGTCGGCGTGCGCTGGGACCCGTAGGGCACCGGCATGCGGTACTGTCGCTCCGCCGTGCAGAAGTGGGACGAGGTCATCGCAGCCGCGCGGCGCGCGTACCCTCCGTCAACCGCCATGGCGGCAAGGCCGAGGCTCTCCCCCATCGTGGAGCACGCGCCGTAAAGCCCATAAAAGGGGATCCCGAACTCGCGCAGCCCGAACGACGAGCCGATGCACTGGTTCAAAAGGTCCCCCGCGAACACCATGTCCACGTCGCGCGGCTGAAGGTTCGCCTTCTCCAGCGCGCGGGAGAGCACGCGCTTTTGCATCAGGGACTCGCCCTTTTCCCACGTCTTCTCCCCGAAAAAGGAGTCCTCGCTCAGCTCGTCAAAGTAATCCGCCAGCGGGCCCTGTCCCTCAAGCTTCGCGCCGATATTGGCAAATTCCTCCACTCGCGGCGGATGCGTCAGCCGGACGGTCTGCGCTCCGATACGTTTCGAATCCATCAAACAGCCTCCTTGCCTCTGTTTTTTCCTTAGTGTTCCGAAAAAGGCAAAAAATATAACGACAGACGCGCTCCCGTCTTGACGAAATCGCCATGCCGGTGCTATCATGGAAGCATCAATCAACAGGAGGCTTTCTTCGATGAAATCCGTCATTGCCACCACTTCGGCGCCCGGCGCCATCGGCCCCTATTCTCAGGCCATCGAAGCCAACGGCTTTGTGTTTGTCTCCGGTCAGCTCCCCCTCGATCCCGCCACGGGCGCTTTTGTCCCCGGCGGGGCGGACGCTCAGGCCGGGCAGTCGCTGAAAAACCTTGAGGCGATCCTCGCCGCCGCCGGCTGCACGCTTGCCGACGTGGTAAAAACCACCGTGTTTCTCACCGACATGAACGAATTTGCCGCCGTCAACGCCGTGTATGCAAAATTTTTCGAAAGCGCGTGTCCTGCGCGCAGCGCGGTGCAGGTCGGCGCGCTCCCGAAGGGCGCGCTGGTCGAGATCGAAGCCATCGCCGTGAAGAAATAAGCAGAAAACGCGCCGCGAACGGCGCGTTTTCCGTCTTCTTCCGCGCATCCCGCAAGTCCCAAGGCCGGACAGCGGCGCTCGGATGCGGGGCCGCGCAACGATACACTTTTATGGAGGATCGGATATATGAAAGAAGAAATGCGCGCCGTCGGTTACCTGTGCCCGAAGTGCGGGGCTAAGGTGAGCGCGCTCCGTTCCCGCTTTTCCCTCGCCGCCTCGGGCGCAAACGTCGCGTGCGAGTGCGGAAAGAGCGAGCTGCAAATCGATTTCAACGGCGAAAAGTTCCGCGTCAGCGTCCCCTGCGGCGTCTGCGGAGGCGAGCACCTTGCCGAATGCGGCGCTCAGGCCATTCTCGCGGGGGAGGGCGTCGGCCTCGCCTGCCCGGAGACGTCCGAGCTGTGCTGCTTCATCGGCGAGGAGCAGGCGGTCGAACGCGCGCTTGAGCAGCTGTCCATCGCGGCGGAGAAGCGGGCGGCGCAGGGCGATGCGCCGGAGACGTTCACGGACTCCGTCATCATGTACGAGGTCCTGTCCGAGCTGAAGGAGATCGCCGCGCGTCCGCACGGGATCACCTGCGCATGTGGAAGCGAGCGCTGGCGCATGGAGGTGCGGCCCACCACCGTCGATCTCATCTGCCTTGACTGCGGCGCAAAGCTTCGGCTCGGCGCGGCGACGGACGAGGACCTCGACCGTCTGTGCTGCCGCATGACGCTGCAAATTCCCGGAAAGCGAGCGTAAGAGATCATGGATATCCTTGTCTGCTTCGTTCTTTTTCTCGCCGCGATGCTGCTGTGCCTGATCTGGGGGCTGTCTCTCGTCTGGGCGCTGCTCTTCGCCCTGCTGCTGTTTTTCGCGCTTGGGCTAAAGCGCGGCTACCGCGCGAAGGCGCTGGTCAAAATGGCGTGGAGCAAAATGCCCAAAAGCATGATCGTGCTGCGCATTCTGTTCTTTATCGGACTTCTCACCGGACTGTGGCGCTCGTGCGGGACCATCGCCTTTTTCATCTACCACGGCATCCGCGTCATCACGCCGCAGCTTTTCGTGCTGGTCGCCTTCCTGCTGACCGTGCTTTTGAGCTATGCTCTCGGCACCTCGTTCGGCGTGGCGAGCACGGCGGGCGTGGTGCTCATGGCGCTTGCGCGGTCCGGCGGCGTAAGCGAGGCCGTGACGGCGGGCGCGATCCTCTCCGGGATCTACTTCGGCGACCGCGGCGCGCCGACCTCGTCGTGCGCAAGCCTTGTCGCCGCGCTGACGGAGACCGACCTTTACGGAAACGTTCGGCGCATGTTCAAAACGGCGGCCCTCCCCTACGCGCTGTGCCTTGCGGCCTACGCCGTCCTCTCCCTGCGCAACCCGATCGTCAGCGTTGACGAGACGATGCTCCGCGCGCTTGCGGAAAGCTTCGTGATCTCGCCGTGGGCGCTCGTCCCCGCGCTTATCATGCTCGTCCTTCCCCTTGTCCGCGTCCCGATCCGCAGCGCGATGGCGCTGAGCGCCGCAGCCGCCTTTCTCATCACCACAACGGTGCAGGACGTCAGCGTTCCGGAGGCGCTCCGGATCATGCTCGCCGGCTATCATCCGACCGCCGGCCCGCTTGCGTCCGTGGTCTCCGGGGGCGGACTTGTGAGCATGCTCACGCCGTTTCTGATGATCCCGCTCGCCGCGCTCTACACCGGCATTCTGGAGGGGACCGGCGCGCTGACGCAGGCGCAGAGCGTGCTGGAGCGGTCGGCGGACCGCATCGGACGCTTCCCGACGATGATCCTGCTGAGCATTCTTGCGTCGATGGTCCTGTGCAATCAGACCATCGTCGTGATGATGGAGCATCAGCTGATCGGCCCGGTCTATGCGCGCTCCGGCGCGGAGCATGAGGAACTTGCCATGGATATCGCCAACTCCGGCGTTACCATCGCCGGGCTGATCCCGTGGTGCATCGCCTGTGCCGTCCCCCTGAGCATGCTCGGCGTGGGGATCGAGGCGCTTCCCTACGCGTGTCTGCTCTACCTCATCCCGCTCTGCTATCTGTTCACCAAAAAATTCTTCTTCCCCGCCCGGGAAAAGGAGAAAAAGGAGACGGTATGATATCTCTGCTCGCCCGAAGCTTCATTAAAAACAGGGACGACGTGACCTCCCCCGCCGTGCGGCAGGCCTACGGCGTTCTGTGCGGCACGGTCGGGATCTGTCTCAACGTGCTGCTCTTCGCCTTCAAGCTGTTC
>CAKTJA010000102.1 GCA_934567115.1 uncultured Oscillospiraceae bacterium | reverse complement strand
ACCAAGACCTGCAACGTGCCGCTTCGGGCGGTGGTTTCGTGGGAAAGCAGCAGTGTAGGCGGATATTACACCGAGGTAAAAAATGCCTTTAAGGACGCACAGCAGCATCCGGACGCCGCCGCTTACGAGATCAACCTGTTGGCGGACGCAGCGCTGGACGAAAGCGTGACGGTCGAGCATAAAGGGATGTTTCTGCGTCTTAACGGCTGCACGCTGACCCTTGCGCCGGGCGGCAATGCGCAAAGCACCCTCCGCGTTCTTCCCGGCGGATATCTGTGGATCAGAGAAGGAAATACGAGCGGTGGGAAGATCGTGGTGGCCCCGACGGAGAGCAGTGCGGAATGGGTCGCCGGCATTGAGCTTGCCGGCGGCAAGGCCACGTTTGAGGGCGGAGAGCTTTCCGTCGCCGATCCGTACAACGGCAGCGCCGAATGCAGCGTTGTGCGCATGACCGGCAGCGTGGGGAATGTGTTCGATATGGACTGGGCCTCCGTTCTCTCCGGCGAGGGGAGCTACGCCGTGGTCGCGGACGGCTCCGGGCCTGAGGTGACTTTCAGGGTCGAATCTGAAAAGAATTACGGCAGGATCAAGATCACCAAAAACTACCCCGGCTCCGTGCAGCTCTACGGCGGAACGTTTGCCAGTCTTGAGCTGGAGCCGGACGGGAAGTATCAGAGCCTCGACCAGCTGCTCATGAGCTATCGGGACTATCAGGACGTCGGCACCGGCGAGATCGTGAGCGGCAGCGGTAAGCAGACGCTGGAGAACGTCGAGGTCGTCCATATCCACGTCTACGATGACGAGGGACGCTGCAAGTCCGGGGACTTTGCATATGCCCATGCAAGGATCGTCAACAGTCCGAACGCGGAGGTCAACCGTTTTTACGATGAGTTTGAAGAGGCGCTGACCATCGCGCGGCTGCCCGAGAACGACGGCTGCACGCTTGAGCTTTGGGCGGAAAACCCAAATGCCAACGAGAAAAACGGCGGCGTGGGCTATATCTTGGACGGCGGGAAATTTACGCTGGACCTGCGTGACCGGTGCATGGATCACGATTTTGTAAATGCCGCGCCGGAATATGTGCTGAAGCATACCGGCGGCGAGCTGACGCTGACCGCCAGCGGCGGGTACGAATTGGGCTATCTGCGCGCGTACGGACCGGTGAAGGCGCTGGGCGTTGACGGCGGTCATGTGCGGATCGACGACGGCCGCTATATGTGGATATGGCACAAGGACTACGACAACGAAGACAACAGCGGCTGCATCGTTGAGCTGCGCTCCGGTGAGCTGGAGATCCGTGGCGGCACGTTCAGCAGCAAGTTCAGCGATAAGACGCCGGCTGATGAGAAGGACGATCCGAGGATTTACCTCAAGGGTGGAAACGGTCCTGCGCTTCTAAGCGTCACAGGTGATGCGGCCTTTAACACGCCAATCGAGATTGCATCGGATTACACGGAGAACGGCGGAAAGGTCACGCTCTCCGGAGGGAGCTTTACGAAGCTCGTCTCCAAGGACACGTCGTTGACCATTGCCGATATGCTTGCGCCGGGCTATGTCTGCCGCGACGCAGACGGCAATCAGATGAGCCTTGCGGACCTGAGCACTGTGACGGAGCTGGAGAATTTCTCCGTCGCGAAGTGCGAGCATGCGCTGAAGGAAGACGGCGGGAAATACGTCTGCCCCTACTGCAATGCGGAGCTTACGGTGTCCGCAATGCAGATCCCGGGCGGCAAGCCCTACTACTATACGGACCTCGCGTCCGCGCTGGAGGGCTCGGCGCGGCTGAGCGGTCAGGTGCTGCTCACGATGCTTTCCGACGCGAAGATCGCCGAGCAGGTCCGCGTGACCGAGGGCAGCTATACGCTTGAGCTGAACGGCCGGACGCTTACCTGCACGGTGAGCGGCGGCAATATCGTTGACGCGAGCGCCATCCTTGTCACTGGCGGCGAACTGGCGGTGAGGGATTCTGCGGGCGGCGGCAAGGTCAGCGTCTCCGCCGATGGGGGCGTCGGCCTCTGCGCGGTCGGCGGCACGCTTACCGTTGAGAGCGGGACCTACACCGCCGACGGAGCGTCTTCCATCGCAGTCGCCCTCGGCGGCGACGGCACGGGGGAGACGGGTACGAACGGCACAGTGATCCTCACCGGCGGCGAGTTCTCGCCGAACGGCGCGGGCAGCGAGGGAATCCATGTCGGAAACGGCGGAAAGGCGCTGACCGTGTCCGGGAACGTGACCGTCAAGAGCACGGCGGCTGAGACCTACTACGGCGTTCGCATCGCCGACGGTTATCAGGGCACGGTGTCGATTTCGGCGGGCACCTTCTCCAAGATCGACATTGAGGCCGAGGGCATGACGGCGGCGGACCTGCTGGCAGATGGCTTCCAGTTCCAGAACTCAAGCGGCCGGTGGATCACGGATCTGACGGTCACAGAGCTTACGAGGACGAAAGTTGCCGAAGTGCCGATCCGACTGGGCGAGATGAAAGACAGCTATGACGTGGTGTACAAGGCGGAGGGAAAGAACGTCATCACGCTGGAGGTCTTCGCATCGGAGAGCGGGGACGGCTTTGAGGAGTACGACCTGTTTCTCGAGTTTGAATGTGAGGACGAAAACGGGTACAAGTGGAACGGCTCCACCGGATGGGCGGACATCGATCCCGACAAAAAGCGCGCCGTATTCACGCTTGACGGTTTCCTGAAAGACAGGGACGTTGGGACGTACTACTTCACGGTGAAGAGCGTGAAATACCATTCGAGCCAGTTGGACGAGTATAAGCTCCCGGGGAAGAGCTTCACCGTGAACGTGCTGAAGTCCGGCACGGAGGCGACGGTGGAGACCGGGATCACCGACAGCTGGTTTGATAAAATGGATACCTTCACCTACGGTCAGCGCATCACCGTGCGCGCCATGTTCGACGCCACCGGCGAGCTGCCCGTGATGTTTGCCATGGCGGCCCCGGTCGAGGATCAGTGCGCGGTCTTCAACGCGGACGGGGAGCAGATCAGCGAGGCGGAGTATGAGCAGAGCAGCGGTACTTGGTGGCTCGACATTCCGGGCACGGCTCTTGACGTTGGGACGCATGCGCTGACGGTGAAGTACGTCGGCGGCGCGAATCAGACGGGCATGTCCGTTCCGTTCACGGTGACGGTTGTGCCGCGTCCGATCACGGCGCTTGTGCAGGATGAAACGCCGCTGGTCTACAACGGCACGGCGCTGACGAGAGAGATCGCCTCCGTGGAGGCGGACGGAATAACGCTGACGGCGGCGGATTACGACGTGAGCGGAAACACGCAGACGGCGGCCGGCACGTATGAGCTGACGGTGACGGGCAAGGGGAACTTCACCGGAACGCTGACCGGGAGCTATGCCATCGCGCCGAGCGCGGAGCGGCAGAGCGGCGCGGGCAGTCTGGAGATCGTCAACGCGCTTTCCCGCACCTATGAGTTCGACCTTGCGGCGTGTCTGCCGGAGGGCGCGGACCTCAACGGACTGTATTTCATCAACGACGATACGTGGCCGCAGCTGGTGATGCGGAAAGACGGCTATCCCGCCCCGCAGATCGCGCTGAACGGAAGCAGGGTCACGCTGACGTTTGACGGCGCGGACGCGGACTACGAGGGCGTGATCGCCGAGCTGACGGCTGCGGGAGCAAGCAGGAACTATGCGGATATTCTCGTCACGCTGACGGTCACGGCCACGAACAAGCAGCTTCCGGAGGGCGCTCCCACAGTGAGCGGCGCGCTCACCTACGGCGAGCCGCTGAGAAACGCCGCGCTGACCGGCACGATGGTCGGTCAGGACGGGAAGGCTGTTCCCGGCGCGTTCGCGTGGGCGGCTCCGGACACGGTGCTTGACGCGGGGACCCATGAGGCGGGCTGGACGTTTACGCCCGACGACACGGACGCGTATCTGACGGTGAGCGGTACGGCGGCGGTGACGGTGAACCGGGCGCGGGTGACGGGCGCTCCGGTGATCGGCAGGGTCACGGAGAGCGGCGTGAAGCTCAAGGACGTCACGCTTGATCTGAGCGGGCTTGCGCCGGCCGGTGCGTTCGCGTGGAACGACGGCGGCGAGACGGAGGTCGAGCAGGGCAGGGCCTACGGCTGGACCTACACGCCGACGGACGCGAAGAATTACGAAACGCTCGGCGGCGAGGTCACGCTTTGGGCGAAGTCGTCCTCGGGCGGCGGATCAGGCGGCGGTTCAAGCGGCGGCTCGACCGGGACAAAGCCCGACGATTCGAAGACCGAGACTGTCACAAAGCCGGACGGTTCAAAGACGGAGACCGTCACAAAGCCCGACGGCACAAAGACCGAAACGACCACGAAGCCGGACGGCACAAAGACGGAAACGACCACAAAGCCCGACGGTTCAAAGACCGAGACCGTCACGAAGCCCGACGGCTCGACCGGGACGGCGAGAACGGACAAAAACGGCGTCACCGAGATCGAGATCCGGATCAGCGAAAAGGCGGCGGAGGACGCGCGGAAAAACGGTACGCCCGTCATCGCTCCGATCGAAGTTAAGGCCGGCGGCGACGGCTCCGCGCCGATCATCCGCATCATCCTGCCGCAGGGCGAGAGCGAAACGGAGCTTGAGCTTCCGGTCAGCAACGTGAACTCCGGCACGGTCGTTGTCATCGTCCATCCGGACGGCTCGGAGGAGCTGCTGGCAAGGACGATCCCGACTGAGGACGGCGTCCGCTTCCGCGTGGACGGCGACATGACGGTAAAGCTGATCGACAACTCCCGCGACTTCACCGACACGCAAAACCACTGGTCGAAGGACGAGGTGAACCTCGTGGCGGCGCGCGGACTGTTCAACGGCATTGGAAACGGCCTCTTCGGCGTGCGTGAGCAGATGACGCGCGGCATGGTGAACACGGTGCTGGCGCGGCTTTCCGGCGTGGACACGACCGGCGGCGCGACGTGGTATGAGAAGGGGACGGAATGGGCCGTGGCCAACGGCATCACGGACGGCTCGAACCCGACCGCGAGCGTGACGCGCGAGCAGCTTGCGGCGATGCTCTACCGCTATGCCGGTTCGCCCGCAGTGAGCGGCGAGCTGACGTTTGCGGACGCGGACGGTGTGAGCGGGTACGCGAAGGACGCGCTGCTGTGGGCGGCGCAGAACGGCATTATCAACGGCGTGGGCGGCGGTCGCGTTGCGCCGAAGGAGACCGCCGAGCGCGCGCAGGTCGCGGCGATGCTGGCGCGGTATTTGAAGAGCCTGTGAG
>CAKTJA010000101.1 GCA_934567115.1 uncultured Oscillospiraceae bacterium | reverse complement strand
CTCAAACGCCGCGCAGAAAATAAGCAGCAGCAGCCGCAGTAGCTTGAAGGCATAGCCAAGCTCATAGCTCGGCTGGGCGAAGTTGGCGATGGCGACGAAGGCCATGTAGGCCAGCACCTCCGGCACAAGCCAGTGCGCCTGTACGGCAAAATCGCCGAGCACCAGCGCGCCGATCATGGAGAACGAGTTGGAAAAAACGCTCGGCGTGTTGAGCGAGGCAAGCTTGAGCAGATCGACGATGAATTCCGTAAGCAGAAGCTGGGCGAGGATCGGCACCTCATATTCGCTTGTAACGGCAAGGAAGCCCAGCGAGCCTTCCGTCAGGTGCGGGTTCATGACCAGCAGATACCAGACCGGCGTGATAAACAGCGTGAGCAGAAAAACGATCGCGCGCAGGATCCGGAGGTAGGAGCCGACAAGCGGCGGGAAATAGAAGTCGTTCGCCTCCTGCACAAAGTCGAGGAAGCGCGTGGGCAGCAGCATGACGGCCGGGGAATTGTCCACCATCACGACGATGTTCCCCTCCATGATGCAGGCTGTCGCGGCGTCCGGACGCTCCGTATACCGCACGCGCGGAAACGGGTTGTACCACTGCCGACGCGTCATCATGGATTCCGCAATGGACTCCTGCGACATCGAGATCGACCGCGCGTCGATCCCGGCAAGCAGCCGACGCACCCGCTCGAGCAGGTCGCGGTCCACCTTGTCCTCAAGATAGCACAGCACAACGTCGGCGCGCGAGCGCCGGCTGACCTTGTGCCCCTCAAGCGTGAGCTGCGGGTCCCGGATGCGCCGCCGCAGCAGCGCCGCGTTCTGCACGAGCGTTTCGATAAAGCCGTCGTGCGACCCGCGCAGCACCTTCCCGGACGACGGCTCCTCCACGCTGCGCGAGGGATAGCTCTTCGCGTCGATCAGCACGCACGCGTCGTAGCCCTCGGCAAGCAGAAGCGTCTTCCCCAGAAAAACGGCGGTAAGCGCCTTCTCAACGCTCCGCTCGCTCTCCACCTCGCTGAAGGTCACATAGCGGTCGATAAAGGTCTGCACATCCCCGGCGTCCCCGGTCGAGGGCAGCGCGAGCCAGAAGCTGACCATGCGCTCGATCACCGCGTCGTCGCCGTAGCCGTCGATGACCCACAGCCGGCAGCGCCGCCCTCCGATCAGCAGGTCGCGCGCGATCATGTCAAAGCTGCGCCCCACGCCGAGCAGGTCGTCCAGCTCCCGCACATTCTGTTCAAAATCCGTTGTAAACTGCTCCATAGCCGCCTCCGCTGTTTTTCCGTAGTATGGCGCGCGGACGCGGAAAATATGTACAGCGGCTTCGCCGCTGTCAGCGCCCCCGCCGTCCCAGATACTCCCAGACGTAGCTGGCGGCCTCGTCCGTGTCGCGCAGGCTCTGCGCGCCGGAGATCAGCCTCTGCTGCTCGTCGGAGGACAGCCCGACAAAGCAGCGGTTGGCGCGCTCGTCCCCCGCAAGGTACGATCTCAGAACGCTGTAGCCGACATTCTGCTCAGACATGAAAAATCACCTCCGCGCTATTGTGCGCAGAGGCGGTTTTTCTCATACAGGAAATATCGCTCAAACCTCTTTGTCAAAGTAGAAATACTCCGCGTCCTCTCCGCTGCGGCGCATGCACGAGGAGAGCATCCGATACGACGCGTCGTTCTCCCGGAAGCATTTGGCGACCACATGCGACAGGTGCAGTCCGTAAAGCGCCCAGTCCGCCGCTGCGGCGAACGCCTCCGTCCCATAGCCGTGACCGGCGTATTCCGGCGCGATGCGGCAGCCCAGCTCCGCCCCGCCCCGGCTGTCGAAGCGGTAGAGCACCGCCTCGCCGATCAGCCGCCCGTCCAGCCGCACGGCGAAATTGACGGCGCGGAAAAGCGCGAGATCCTCCCGCGCGGTCCGGAGAAAATACTCCTCATAGGGCGAGCCGTCGTAGTCCTTGCGAAAATCGTAGCCCCACCAGCAGTTGCGCTCGTCGTCCAGACAGAGCGCCGCGTAAGC
This sequence comes from uncultured Oscillospiraceae bacterium, assembly GCA_934567115.1. Taxonomy (GTDB): domain Bacteria; phylum Bacillota; class Clostridia; order Oscillospirales; family Oscillospiraceae; genus Hominicoprocola. The sequence goes on along the minus strand of CAKTJA010000101.1, from coordinate 3,240 downwards.
GGCGGCGTCCCCCTCCGTCAGCGCCGAAAGCGTCAGCCGCGCGGTGGAAAGCGTCGGGACCGCGCCGAGGCGGTACAGCTCGTTCTGCACGTCAAAGCGCAGCTTCGCCCCCAGATGATCCGGAAGATATTGCAGCTTCGAGGTCCGCAGCCCCTTGTCGCCCGCGTCGTCCTCGCGGTTGAGCCAGCGCACGCCGTCCACGGCGAAGGTCTGCGCAAAGGCCTGTACAGCGGCGGGATAAACGCCCTCATAGCCGTAAAGCGCCTTCTCGATATGGATCTGAAGCGTATCGCCGCAGCGCTCGGCCATCGAAAGCGAGATCAGCTTCCCGTCAAGCAGCATGCCGCCGACGGGAAAGTGCGGGCTGCCGGTCATGCGAAGCATCCTCTCGGCGTAGCGCAGCTCGTTTTTCGCCGAGCCGGTCTGCTTGGTAAAAACCGACTCGTACTCGCGCCAGAACTGCGTGATAAGCGGAAGGTCCTCTCTGCCGAGAACGCGGAACTCCGCGTCCGGATAAAGCTTGCGGAATTTGTTGATGTGGTTCCGCTGACCCGAGTAGCGGCGGCCCGCGAACTCACGCATGTCCTCCGCCGCATAGATATAGTCGCGCCAGACGCGCGGCGCGGACATCTGAAAGTATGGATACCGAAGCGCCAGCTCTGCGGCCTTACTCTGCGGCACGACCGAAAGCACAAGGGGTATCCCCTGCTCAAGGCAGTATTCCTCGATCAGCCCGAGCGCGGCGGACGCGTCCCCGTCCGGCCCCGGCACGGGATAGTCGAAGCAGACCTGTTCGTCGATCAGATTGCGCACGATCAGACAGCCCGCGCCCTCGGCCCAGCTCGGATGAAGGCGCTCCCGCCACATGAGCTTTACAAGCGCGGAGTATTCGCACAGCTGATAATCGCAGCTTTTATAGTAACGGCGCAGACGGGACACGTCCCGCTGCGTCACAGGCTTAAAGGTAAGCATAGGGCAACGCTCTCTTTTCTCTTTCGTATTTGGACGCCTCCGCCCGGCGAAGGACGGCGCGTCCCGGTCCTGCAAAAATCGTAACGGCTGCTCCCTGCGGGCGCGGCCGGCTGCGGCAACAGCTATTGTACCCGTTTCGCGGCAAATTACAAGTCGCTTTTGCAACGCTCAGCCGCGCTGCATCTCCTCAACGACGCGCTTTGTGCAGTCGATAAACCTCCTAAGGCCGTCGCTCGCAGCGTCGCATGAGCGCACGGCAAGCCCCAGCTCGCGCGAGGACGCCGGCTCGACCGGCAGCAGCGTCACACCGCCGGAGCGCCCGCGAAGCGTAAGCTCTGTCATCATGCTCACGCCAAGCCCGTGACCGACCATGTTGATGACCGTCGGGTCGTCCACCCACGTCGGCAGGACGTGCGGCTTCACGCCGATCCGGTTGAAAATGCGCATGATATCCTTGTCGAAGCCCTGCGCGGGCATGATAAAATCCCGCCCCTCAAACTCCGTGAGCGGAAAGGCGCCGCGCCCCTTCGTGTCAAAATCCCCCGGCAGCACGGCGTACATCGGATCGTCCGCCAGATGGATCCACTCGTAATCGCCGCCCTCCTGCGGGCTGACCAGGATCGCGTCCATCTTCCCCTGCGCGAGCAGCTCATAGGGCACGTCCACGTGATCGGCCATGCGGATGTCCACGTTCACGTCGGGGCACTCCTTGCGGAAGCGCTGAATGATCCCCGGAAGCCAGTGCATCGCGATGCTTGCGTAAGCGCTCACGCGGATGACCTCGCTGCGCGAATCGGCGACCTGAGCGATCATGCTGTCAAGCCGGGCGTTCGCCTGCAAAAACTCGCGGACGGCGGGCGCGATGCGCTCCCCCTCCTCCGTCAGGCTCACGCCGTTGCGCCCGCGCTCAAGCAGCGTAAAGCCGACCTCCTTTTCCAGCGAGTTCATCATGTGCGTCAGGCCGGACTGGGTGTAGCCCAGCACCTCCGCCGCCTTGGTAAAGCTGCCCAGATCCACAGCCATGACCAGCGCTTCAAGCTTCTTACTTTCCATTCGGCATTTCCTTTTTATTAGAATTACTCATGTTTTTATTATAATACGTCGCTTTACATTTAGCAAGAAAAAATGTACAATTTGTGTAATTTCTGTAAATTTTATAGGATATATAAAAAATACAGGCGAATCAAAGGAGAGAAATCACATGGAAAACAATCGCGCGCAATGGGGGAGCAAGATCGGCTTCCTCCTCGCCGCAGCCGGCAGTGCGGTCGGCCTCGGCAACATCTGGAAATTTCCCGGCAAGGCGTTTGAGGGCGGCGGCGGCGCCTATATTTTGATCTATCTGGTTATCGTCGCCGTGATCGGCATGCCGGTCATGCTCTCCGAGCTTGCCGTCGGCCGCGCGGCTCAGGCCAACGCCATCGACTGCTTTGATAAGCTCGGAAGACCCGGCTTCCGCTGGGTCGGAACGGTCGGCGTCGCCGTGGCGAGCATCATCACCTGCTACTACTGCCATGTCGGCGGCTGGGTCCTTCGCTACGTCGTCTCCTATGCGACCGAGGCGGAAACGGTCTACGCCGACCCCCTCGGCTATTTCTACCGTCTTCTCGGCTATGACGCCGCCGCCGGAACGACCTTCTTCCCGCTTACCGCCATCCTCTTTGCCGCAGTCTTCATGGCCCTCAACGCCATCATTCTGGTCAGGGGCGTTGAAGGCGGCATCGAGAAGTTCAACAAGGTCGGCATGCCCGCCCTGTTCGTCATCCTTATTATCCTGCTGATCCGTTCCGCCACGCTCGACGGCGCGCGCGAGGGCTTTATCTACATGTTTACCTGCGACTGGAGCAAGGTCACCTTCAGCACCTTCCTTTCCGCGCTCGGTCAGGCGTTCTTCTCCCTGTCTCTGGGCATGGCGATCATCGTCACCTACGGCTCCTACCTTCCCAAGCATGAAAATCTCGGCAAGAACACCGCGCTGATCTGCACGATGGATACGCTTGTCGCGCTGATCGCCGGCTTCATCATCGTCCCCGCCGTGTTCGCGACCCTCGGGTCGGAGAATGTCGGCAAGGGCGGCGGCTTCGCCTTCGCCTCTCTCGCCGGCGTGTTCGAGCAGATGTCCGGCGGCTGGTTCTTCGGCATGCTGTTCTACCTGCTGCTCCTTTTCGCGGCGCTGACCTCCTGCATCTCCCTGATCGAGGGCGTTGTCGCGTTTCTGACCGAGCGCTTCGGCTGGAAGCGCAAGCCCACCACCATCATCGTCTGCAC
>CAKTJA010000100.1 GCA_934567115.1 uncultured Oscillospiraceae bacterium | reverse complement strand
GGATAGGCGCGCATACATGGATGCGGTCGATCACCCACTTCAGCCCGGGGTGCCAGAAGACGCTCTCCAGCAGGCCGCGGGCCGCCGAGGGCGTCATGCAGTCGAAGCTGACTCGTTCCGTTTTCATTTCCGGCCGGGTAAAGCATGCGTACTCGCCCCAGACTTCCACTTGTATCGCCATTGAACCACTCCTTTCTCTGTTTTATCTGTCCTCAGATTACCATATGTTGTTCCTAAACGCAATACTCAATTTGTGATTTTAAGAAGTTGATATTACATTAGATAAAATACCATTGGCATATTTGACACATCCGCTATTTGTATGCTATAGTTCCCGTGTCGCTGTGAAGCAGCGTGGATTGAAATGTGATATTAAGCAGTTGTACTCTCAGGCGGAAGGACGGATGATCCGTCCTTCCGCCGCTTTTTATACCATCAGCGCCTTTCCGGTCTCCGGTTCAAGAGAAAGGCCCATGGCCTCGCTGTAGAGCGTCATGTCGTTCAAAACGGCGCTGTCCGGGTCCAGAGCCGGGACCTCCCGAGCCGTCAGCAATGCGCCGGCGGCGTACAGCCTTTGAAAATGCGGCTCGTAAACAGAAACCGCGTAACGCCCCAGCTTACGGTAAAGCTCCCGCGAACACTCGCCCGCTCTCAACCGCTTGACGAGCGCCGCCCCCTCGCCGTAGGGCACGTAAACGGTGCGCGTGTTCTCATCGATCAGATGAAACCTCTCCGCCACCGTGCGAAACGGCAGTTCGCAGCCGCCTATCCCCTTTTCAAAAGCCCTGATAACGCCCTGTTTATCCAGCTCTTCCCCGCTCAGGGCGCGCAGCTCGCTGAAATAGCGCCGCATCGTCTCCGGAGCGGCAGGGTCGCGGCCTCCCATCAGTGCATTACGCGTCGCGCCCACCGCCCTGCGGAACAGGAGCGGCGGCAGCTCCGTCCGCTCGAAGATCATCACAACGCTTTCGTCCGCCGGACGTCTGCCCTCCCGGTTGCAGCGCCCCGCCGCCTGTAAAATGGAATCCAGTCCTGCCAGCTCCCGGTACACTGCCGGGAAATCCACATCCACACCCGCTTCGATCAAAGATGTGGACACCACTCGGCAGGGCAGACCGTCTTTCAGCCTCTGCCGCATTTCGCTCAACAGCGTCTGCCGCCGGGCCGGGATCATCAGCGTGGAGAGATGGAAGCTCCCCTCCTGAGGCAGCCGACTAAAAACCGTCTGGGCCGCTTTGCGGCTGTTGACGATGCACAGCACCTGCTCCTGTCCGCTCAGCTTCTCCGCAAGCGCATCATCCTCCAAAACGCCCGCCTGACGGAACGTCACGCGGCGAAAGCTGTCGTATGCCTCCGTCGTCTGCGAACACAGCTCCGTAACGGGGCAGCCCGGCGCATAGGCGCGCAGCAGGTCACCCAGCGACGGCTGCGTGGCCGTACACAGCACGACCGTAGAGCGGAAGTACTCCGCGAGCGACGCCATCGCCGCCACGCAGGGCCGCAGATGGCACAGCGGCAGCATCTGCGCCTCGTCGAAAATGATAACGCTGTCTGCAAGGTTATGGAGCTTGCGGCATTTTGACGAGCGATTCGCATACAGCGATTCAAAAAATTGCACCGCTGTTGTGACCACTACCGGCATATCCCAGTTCTCCGCCGCCAGCGCACGGCGCACCTCCTCAGGCGGCGCGCCGTCGGAAAGCTCAAACTGCACACCCGCATGATGCTCAAGCACGTTAGCGCTTCCCAGAATGTCCCGAAACACCTGAGCGTTCTGCTCAATAATGGAGGTGTACGGGATCACATAAATCACCCGCTTCATTCCGTGCGCCGCCGCGTGGCGCAGCGCAAAGCCGAGCGACGCTGCGGTCTTTCCGCCGCCGGTGGGGACTGTCAGCGTATAAACGCCCCTCGGTCTGCTCCCCGCCTCCAGACAGGTGTTCAGCATCTCGCAGCGCAGACGGTTCAGCTCCGTTTTGGGGGTCTGCCACGGCGCGATGTATGCCTCCAGCCGCCGGAGCAGGGTCGGAATATCATCATAGCCGCCGCGGCCTCGATCCCCGTTCATAAAGCGCTCCGTGTCCAGAAAATCCGCGTCCACCAGACAGGAATAGAGCATCCTCGTCCGGAACGAGACCTTCAGCATATTTCGCTCCGGAGCCTCGGGCGGAACCTGCGGCAGCGCCGCGCCGCTGTCGCCGCAGCGTTCGAGATACCGCTGTTCCATTCCCTTTTTGAACCGCCCGGAGAGCGTGGCCTCGCCCGCACGGTCGCTTCTCATATTTCCAACGTCCAAAAGTCCGCTATGGTGGCCCGCGACGCACGCGGCGGCGCCGGGCCGCCCCATTTTCATGCAGGCAAGCATCCCCGCCGTGGCGTGATCGACGACAGGACCGCCCTCCAGCAGGCGTTTTTGGAAGCCCTCGGTACACTTGCCGAGATCATGCGCAAGCCCCATAAGCTCGCCGTCCGCTTCCTCTCCGAACGCACCCGCAAATGCGCGGCACAGCGCGGCCGTCCCCGTCAAGTGCTCCGCAACGGTCTGACGGCGGCCGTCGTCAGAAACGTGGGCGTAGTAATCCACTGCACTCCCTCCTTGAAACAAAAATCAGCCCTGTGCATTTATAGAGCTAACCAATTGAAGCTGAAAATCAGCCATATATTTTGTCTATATTATACAATTTCCTCATTGAACTGTCAACAAAAACCGCGCTTATAGACTGCAATCGACAGAAGCGCACCGTTTTCGCGGCGGCCGGCAACTGCGGAACACGCGGCTTTTTACGGAACTGCAAACCGTTTGGGAGAAAACGCCGCAGAGGACGGACGCAGCATAACGCAGAAAAGCAGGGGCGGCATGAAGGCCCCGCTTTCTCCCGATGCGGACCTTCAGTATGGCAATGTGACAAAGTGCGGACGCCATATTTCTGTGGATTCCAGCCATTTTCCCGATTGAATTTCGACACGCCAGCCGCTATAATAGACCATGTGTTTTTTACAGCATGGCGGCGGATGGGCAGGGCACGGTTTCGCACACCTCCCCTCTCTCCGCAGTGCATGATACCACCGATTTTTTAAAGGAGTGAACCGGCAATGAGCAAGACCTATATTCCCGCACAGTACCGCACCCCACTGAACGTTTATGAGATGCAGCGTGCCATTGAGTTTATCAAGAGTAATTTTCAGGTCAATTTGAGTAATGCCCTCAATCTCCGCCGTGTTTCCGCTCCGCTTTTCGTGGAGGAAAACTCCGGCCTGAACGATAACCTCAACGGTGTGGAGCGCCCCGTCGGCTTCGATATCCCGGACGTCGGGCGAAATGCGCAGGTCGTGCAAAGCCTTGCCAAGTGGAAGCGTCTTGCTCTCAAGCGCTATGAGTTCAACGTCGGCAAGGGCCTGTTCACCGATATGAACGCCATCCGCCGCGATGAAGAGGTCGATAACCTTCATTCCGTTTACGTCGACCAGTGGGACTGGGAAAAGGTCATCGACGCCGAAGACCGCAACGAGTCTTATCTCAAGCGCACCGTGCGCGATATTGTCGGCGCGATCGCCGAGACGAACGACGCGCTCGGCATCGCCTTCCCCAGTCTGAGCACGAAGCTTTCCAGAGACGTTTTCTTTATCACCACACAGGAGCTGGAGGATATGTACCCCTCCCTCACGCCCAAGCAGCGCGAGGACGCCGTCTGCCGCGAGCACGGCACGGTCTTCCTGATGCAGATCGGCGGCGTGCTGCACTCCGGCTCCAAGCACGACGGACGCGCCCCGGACTACGACGACTGGACGCTTAACGGCGATCTGCTTTACTGGAACGACGTTCTCAGCCGCGGGTTCGAAATATCCTCCATGGGCATCCGCGTCAGCCCGGAATCGCTCGACCGTCAGCTTACGCTTGCCGGCTGCGACGACCGTCGGACGCTCCCCTTCCACAAGATGCTGCTTGCCGGCGAGCTTCCTCTGACCATGGGCGGCGGCATCGGGCAGAGCCGCCTTTGCATGCTGATGATTGGCACCGCGCACATCGGCGAGGTGCAGGTCAGCCTTTGGGATGACGAGACGCGCAAGGTCTGCCGCGAGGCCGGCATTCTTCTGCTGTAACGGTTTCGGCCGGGCGACCGCGTGATATTACGTTTTGTAATAATCTGGAGGCGTTCGAGCGTCGCACTGTCTGCGTCAAATAAAAGCCGCGGCTTTTGTCCGCTTTCATTATGATAAGAACCGGGACATGTGTCCCGGTTCTTATTTTTCTGTCCAATGATCAAAAATTTATTGAGAACCCTTCCGTTTTCAGCCCGTTTTGCCAGGAATTGTTCAGCTTATTTTCATTGCTTTTGGTTCTATCCATGCTTCTCTTATCGTACCATGGAGCGCTGTGAAATGCCGACCCATCACGCTTTGCACAGCTTTGCGCAGCAGATAGAAAACGAAGCGTAATACAGTCGGTTAACAGCGGGCGCGATGGAGCATGTCGACCGCGCCGTTTTCTTCAGGCTCTTGCCAATGAAGTTCATTCCCATTCGGAGGGGCGTTTATCCGCCTCCCAATTTTCAGCGTTTTTTCCCGATCCAATTTCAGATTTACGCAAGTCTCAGCCCCTGCGCCCTCGTTGGCTGACGAAATACTGAGGATGCAAGTGAAAACCGAGAGCATTTTGAAAAAAGAACCGCACCGGTGTTGGGTCGATGCTGTGCGGAAAAAGAAGGGTCCGGACACGCCGTTAGCGCGTCCGGACCTTGTCAGCCGACGATTAAATGTACCTCATGTTTTTTGGCTGTATCCCGAAAAGCCTTCACAAAGCAGCGTTGAGTCCGACAACAGTAAGCGAAGCTCCAGCCGATTTACAATGCGCTCCGGATCATTTTCCGCTCTTAATGCGGACCAGCTCCTGCAATAGCGTGACCGTTCCGTCGATGCCGAGAAGCGACGAATCAATACACAGATCGTAGCTCTTCGCATCGCCCCACTCCTTTGAAGAATAGTAGTTATAATACGAAGCTCGGGACTTATCCGTCTTCTTGATCCGGTCCTTCGCCTCCGCCTCCGTGATGTTGTTGCGCATGGCGACACGCTTGATCCGGCTTTCAATCGGCGCGGAGATAAAAAGATTGATAACATCGTCACGGTCCTTGAGCGCGTAGTCCGCACAGCGCCCGATCAGCACGCAAGGCCCCTTATCCGCAAGCTTCTTAATGGTATCGTAGGTCGCCAGATACACCTGCTGCTCAATCGAACCCTTCGGCGTGACATGGTGCATGGTAAAGGAATAGGGGTCCATCGCGATGGAGTAGAGA
>CAKTJA010000099.1 GCA_934567115.1 uncultured Oscillospiraceae bacterium | reverse complement strand
GAGGACCCCTCCGCTGCCGAGATCGAACAGGCGCTGGCGAGGGAAGCCGCGCAGATCGTCGAAAGGCTCCCGCGCGGCGGGGCGGTAATCGCGATGTGCGTCGAGGGGACGGCGATGAGCAGCGAGGCGCTGTCCGAGCGGATCGAGCGGTTCGCCGCGCTCGGCGCGTCGCAGCTGACCTTTCTCATCGGCGGCAGCTTCGGGCTTCACGAAAGCGTGAAGCGCCGCGCCGACCTTCGGCTGTCCATGTCGCCGATGACGTTTCCGCACCATCTGGCGCGGGTGATGCTGCTCGAGCAGATCTACCGCGCGTACCAGATCAGCGCCGGTACGCGCTACCATAAATAAGGGGGGGACGGCTGTGGACTTTCCCGGACTGAGCTGGGGACGCGAGAAGCGCGACCTTGCGGACCGCTGGCCGAGGAACGCGGACGGCGTGCCGGAAAAGCCCGTTTTTCTCACGCGGGAGACGGAGCGGAACAACGCCGCCGGGATGCTCGTTGAGATGCTGCGCGCTTACGGCGTCCCCGTTATGAAGAAGTACGCGGAGGATGACGCGCTCGGCAAGGTGATTTTCGGAACGCCCTGCTGCGGCGCGGACCTTTATGTTCCGGAAAGCATGCTTGAGGACGCGAAAAATCTGATCGCGCCTGTTGACGAAATCAATTTGGACGAGGAGGATTTATAATGGATTATCGCAAGGAGTACGAAAAGTGGCTGGCCTCTTCCGCGCTGAGCGAGGAGGAGCGCGCGGAGTTGCGCGCGCTTGCGGGCAACGAGACGGAGATCGAGAACCGCTTCTACGGTCCGCTTGAGTTCGGCACCGCAGGGCTGCGCGGTACGATGTGTACGGGTCTGCACAACATGAACCGCCATGTGATTCGCTGGGCGACGCAGGGGTTTGCGAACGTCATCCGCGCGGAGGGCGCGGACGCGATGAAGCGCGGCGTCGCCGTGTGCATGGACTGCCGCAACCACTCCGCCGAGTTTGCGCGTGAGACGGCCTGCGTCATGGCGGCGAACGGCATCCATGTGCGCCTGTTCGAGTCGCTGCGCCCGACGCCGGAGCTGTCCTTTGCCGTGCGCGAGTACGGCTGTCAGGCGGGCGTGAACGTCACGGCGAGCCATAATCCCAAGGAGTACAACGGCTATAAGGTCTACTGGGCGGACGGCGCGCAGCTCCCGCCCCAGCATGCCGCCGCCATCGCGCGCGAGCTGGAGAAGATCGACATTTTCACCGGCGTGCACTCGATGGACTATGACGCCGCCGTTGCCGAAGGACGGATCGAGCTGCTCGGCCGCGACTGCGACGACCGCTTTATGGCGAACGTGATGTCCATGGTCAACGACAGCGAGACCGTCAAAAAGGTCGCGGACGATTTCGGAATGGTCTACACGCCCTTCCACGGCTGCGGCTACAAGCTTGTACCGGAGGCGCTGACAAAGCTCGGCGTCAAGCGGCTCTACTGCGAGCCGAAGCAGATGGTGATCGACGGCAATTTCCCGACCGTCGTTTCGCCCAACCCGGAAAATCCCGAGGGCTTCTACCTTGCCGTCGATCTTGCGCGGGAGAAGAACGTGGACTTTATCCTCGGAACCGATCCGGACAGCGACCGCGTCGGCGTTATGGTTCGCGAAAAGTCCGGCGAATACGTTCCGCTCACCGGGAATCAGACCGGCGTGCTGCTGCTTGACTATCTCATCGGCGCGATGCGCCGCGCGGGGAAGCTTCCGGAAAAGCCCGCCGTGCTCAAGACGATCGTCACCACCGAGATGGCCCGCCGGGTCGCCGAGGCCAACGGGATCGACTGCTACGACACCTTCACCGGCTTTAAGTTCATGGCGGAAAAAATGAACGAGCTGGAGGGCGCGGGGAAAAATACGGTCATCTTTTCCTATGAGGAAAGCTACGGCTATATGATCGGACATTACGTGCGCGACAAGGACGCAGTCACCGCCTCTCTGCTGCTTACGGAAATGGCGGCGTGGTATCATGCGCAGGGCATGACGCTGTGCGACGCGATGCAAGCGCTCTACGAAAAGTACGGCTGGTACGGCGAGAAGACGCACAACCTCGTTATGCCGGGGCTTGACGGGCTTGAACGGATGGCGGCGCTCATGAAGTATCTGCGCGAGGCTCCGCCGGCGGAGATCGGCGGGGTGCGCGTCGCCGTCTATAAGGACTATTCGAACGGCACGGTGCGCGACGCGGAGAGCGGAAAGGTCACATCAATGGCGCTGTCCGGGTCGAACGTCCTGCGGTTCGAGCTGGCCGACGGAACGAGCATTCTTGTCCGCCCGAGCGGGACCGAGCCGAAAATCAAGGTCTATATCCTCACCGCAGGCGCGAACAGGCAGGAGCGCGACGAAAATCTGAAGAAATACAGCGCGTGGGTCTCCACACTTGCGTGAGCCTGCTCCGCTGAAGGAAACGCAGGGATACGTCCGCCCCGGACCGTGCCGTCAGGTACGGCCCGGGGCGGTGCCCGTTTCGGGCGCTTTCACAAACTTCAACGTTGCGGAGAGGGGGCGCTTATGCTACAATAAAAGCGGTTATTTGCGGGGTTTGTCCGTCATTCCGCAGACGGCGAAGGGGCTGGCGGATGACGGGATACGGCGCGGCGGAGCGTCGTGAAAAGACGGAGGAGAGGAGTGGACGCTGTGCTGCGCATTATACTGGGCCGGGCGGGAACGGGAAAGTCCGCGCGTGTGCTGGAGGAGATCCGCGCGCTGGGCGACAGCTCCCGACAAATCCTGCTCGTGCCGGAGCATGCCTCGCACGCGGCGGAGGTCGATATGTGCCGTGTATGCGGTGTGTCCGCGAGCCGGCATGCCGAGGTTTTGAGCTTCAAGCTGCTTGCGTCCCGCGTGCTGACGATCGTTGGCGGCGCGGCTGAGGTGACGCTGGACAACGGCGGAAAGCTTCTGCTTTTGCAGCGGGTCCTTGTGTCGCTCGCGCCGTCTCTGCGGGTTTATCGCCGGCCGTCGCAGCGCGCGGCGTTTCTGGAGAGCCTGCTTTCGCTTGTGGAGGAGCTGCAGGCCTATGCCGTCGCGCCGGAGAAGCTGGCGGAAAAGGCGGAGGAAATACCGGGCGGGAGCGGCGAGCGTCTGCGGGACGTGGCGCTGCTTTACGGCGCGTACCTTGCGCGGCTCCACGCCCCCGGACGCGACGCGCGGGACCGGCTGGAAAAGCTGGAGGAGCAGCTTGCGGCGTCCGGCTATATTGACGGAAAGGACGTTTTTATCGACGGTTTTTCCTACTTTACGGGCCGTGAGCAGAAAATTCTGCGCATCATTCTCCAACGCGCCGGGAGCGTGACCGTAACGCTGCTTGGCGACGGGAGCGACAGCGAGCTGTTTTCCGAAAGCCTTCGTGTGCGCAGCCGGCTTTACGAGCTTGCGCGGGAGGCGGGGGTTCGCTGCTCGGAGGAGGTGCTGCGCGCGGGGGAACCGCGTGACGCGCTTGCGCACATTGAGCGGCATTTTTTCGGAAGCGGCGGCCGCTGGGAGGAGCCGACGGAGCAGCTTCGCCTTTACGAGGCGGAGAACGCCTACGCCGAGGCGGAGTGGATCGCATCGGAGATCTTGCGTCTGGTTCGCACTGAGGGGTATCGCTTTCGAGATATCACGGTCGCCTCGCGCGACCTCGGCTCGGCGGAGGGCGTGCTCAGGGCCGTGTTTTCGCGCTTCGGCATTCCGATCTACTGCGCCCGCCGCAGCGATATCCTGCGTCAGAACGTGCCGGCGCTCCTGCTCGGCGCGCTGGACGCGGTGAGCGGAGGCTTTGAGTACGAGGACGTGTTCCGGTGCCTGAAGACGGGGCTTGCCGGTTTGACCGCAGAGGAGTGCGACGTGCTGGAAAACTACGCCGTCAAGTGGGACATTCGCGGGACGATGTGGACCCAGGACACAGAATGGACGGCGCATCCGGACGGATACGGCGCGGCATGGCGCGATGAGCACCGTGCGCTTCTTGCCCACGTGAACGAGGCGAGAGAGAAGGTGCGCGTCCCCTTTGCGCAGCTTTATGAGGGCGTGCACGGCACGGGGACAGTTGAGGAGAAAGTAAAATCACTTTACAGATATTTGGAGCAGATCGACCTGCCGGGAGAGCTTCAGCGGCAGACGGAGGCGCTCTGGCGCGGCGGCGATACGCAGAGAGCGGAGGAGATCGCCCAGCTGTGGAACGTTCTGTGCGAGGTCTTCGATCAGTTTGTTGAGATTTTGGGAGAGACGCAGCTTGACGCGGAGGAATTTTCGCAGCTGATGCGTCTGGTGCTGACGCAGTACTCGGTCGGAACGATCCCCGTGTCGCTCGACCGCGTTAGCTGCGCGGAGCTGACGCGGAACGACCGGCATGCCGTGCGCGTGCTGTTTCTCATGGGCGCAAACGACAGCGTTCTGCCGGCGGTCGGCGGCGGGGGAGGGATCCTCCGCGACGAGGACCGCGCGGCGCTTGAGGCGCTGGACATTCGGCTCGCACCCTATGGTCTGGCGCAGTTTCGGCTGGAGATCCAGAATCTTTACGCCGCGCTGGCCCAGCCGACGGACCGCCTGTATGTTTCCTATCCGCGCTTTGACGGAAAGGGAGCCGAGCTGCGTCCGAGCTTTGTCATCGGACGAATACAGACGCTTTGCAGCGGCGTAAAGCTTGAGACGGCAGATGCTGAAAAGGCATATCGCCTGTCAGCGCCTGCGCCGGCGCTCGACTATGCGGGTGAGCATATCGACGGCGCGGCGTGGCGGTATTTCGCGTCGCGGAGCGACTGCGGGGAGACGCTGCGCGCAATGCGGGACGCCTCGCGCTACACGCGCGGTTCGCTCTCGCGGGAGGCGGTGCACGCGGTTTACGGAAGGCGGATCACGCTCAGCGCATCGCGTCTGGAGAAGGCGCGGGCGTGTCATTTCTCCTACTTCATGCAGTATGGGCTGCGCGCGAAGGAGCGTACGCCGGCGGGCTTCGACGCGCCGCAGGCGGGGACCTTCGTGCATGACGTGATGGAAAGCACGCTGCGCGCCGCGAAGGAGCGCGGCGGCGTTAAATCGCTGGACCGCGCGGCCCTGCATGAGATCGTGCGCGGCGCCGTTGAGGAATATATTTCGGTAAACCTTCCCGAGCTTGAGGAAAAGGACGCGCGCTTTCGCTACCTCTTTCGACGGCTGTGCGATTCGGTCTACCGCATTATGGATTCGGTGGCGGAGGAGCTGGCGGACTCCGATTTCGAGCCGCTGGCCTTCGAGCTGAGCTTCGGCGGCGCGGGTCAGCTTCCCGCCGTAACGATCCGCGAGGCGGGCGGAGAGTTGTGC
>CAKTJA010000098.1 GCA_934567115.1 uncultured Oscillospiraceae bacterium | reverse complement strand
ATCTACGAGCTGGTGTGGAACGAGGATTCCCTCGGCGCGGAGACGAGCGTGGCGGTGCATATCCGCCATCTGCGGCAGAAGATCGAGATCAATCCCTCCGAGCCGCGCTATCTGAAGGTCGTATGGGGTCTGGGCTATAAGATGGAGGATCTGCGCCATGAAGGGTAAGGAGCTTGGCAGGAATTTCTGGGTGAAGGCGGCGGCTTTTTTCCTCGCTGCGGCGCTTGTGCCGGTGACGCTGGTATACGGCGCGGCGTTCCTCTGCTCTTACAGCGGAGAGCTGCGCGGCGGCTTTTACGAAAGCGACATCTGCTCTCAGGCGGTCTACAACGAGATGCGCGCGGTTTACGATAACTACAGCTACTATACAAGAACGGTAAACGGACAGTCGGAAATTTACGAAAACTTCGCCGAGTGGTATCCGCCGCACGACCGCTATACGAACGTCCGCTTTTCCGTGGAGGACGAGGCGGGAAACATCCTCTTTGACAACCACGGCGGCGACGACGTTCCCGTGGCGGGCTGGGAGGGCAGCCGGGCGCAGGGCAGCGTGGTGTTCCGCAGCTACGTTGCCGCAGGTCTTCCCGCGCAGGACAGCGTCTATCGGGCGCTGCGGTTTTACGGCGCGATGACGGACCTTGCGCCGCACGCGGCGGCGGTCGTGATCGGCTGCGCGCTCGCCGAGCTGTTTTTCCTCGTCTTCCTCGCCCGCGTGTCCGGACGGCGCGCGGGCAGGGAGGAGGCGGTCGCGGGCTGGCAGGAGAAGATCCCCTTCGACCTGTATGTTCTGATCGTTTTCGGCGGCTGCACCGCATGCGCCGCGCTCGTGGCGGAGCACATCGGGTACAACATGAACTACGCCGATCCGGTGATGGCCGCGTTCTTCCTTGCCTGCTGCACGGCGGCCTATGCGCTCTGCCTTGCGCTCTGGATGACGCTCTGCGCTCGCGTCAAGCTGGGGAGATGGTGGGAGAACACCGTCTGCTGCTGGCTGTTTCGGCTCTGCCGCCGCTTTTTGAGGTGGTGCGGGCGCGGCGCGGCGGCCGCGTGGGGCGCGTTCTCCGGCTTTGCCCGGCAGCTCCCGCTCGTGTGGCGTACGGCGGTCGGCTGCTGCGCGGTCAGCGTGCTGCTCATCGCCTGTGAGAGCAATCACGCGGGCGCACTTCTGCTGCTGACGCTGTTCGTGCTGTCCGTCGCGGCCTGCCTGTTTTCGATGCAGCTGCGTCGGCTGCAAAGGGGCGGCGAGGCGCTTGCCGCGGGCGATCTCACCTCGCAGGTCGATACCTCGCGCATGTACTTCGACCTTAAACGCCACGGCGAGAACCTCAACGCCATCAGCCGCGGCATGAGCATCGCGGTGGAGCAGAAGCTGAGGAGCGAAAGGCTCAAGACGGAGCTTATTACCAACGTGTCGCACGACATCAAGACGCCGCTGACGAGCATCATCAACTACGTCGATCTGCTTCAGCATGAGCATACGGAGGAGCGGGAGAAGGAATATCTTGCCGTGCTCGACCGCCAGACGCACAGACTGAAGAAGCTGACGGTGGATCTGGTGGAGATGTCGAAGGCTTCGACGGGGAATCTGCCCTGCCACATCGCGCGGCGCAGCGTGCGCGAGCTGATCGATCAGACGGTCGGCGAATATGCCGAGCGGCTTGCGCTTGCGCGGCTGGAGCCGGTGGTCACGCTGCCGGAGGAGGACCTCTTCTGCCTGTGCGACGGCGCGCTGCTGTGGCGCGTGATGGACAATCTGCTGTCGAACGTCTGCAAATATGCGTGCCCCGGAACGAGGCTGTACATCAGCGTGAAAAGGGAAGGGGAGAAAGTGGCGTTCCTGTTCAAAAATATTTCCCGCGACGCGCTGAACATCGACCCCGACGAGCTGACGGAGCGCTTCGTGCGCGGCGACAGCGCCCGGACGAGTGAGGGGAGCGGGCTTGGCCTGAACATCGCCAAGAGCCTTGTGGAGCTTCAGGGAGGAACGTTTTCCATCGGGATCGACGGGGATCTTTTCAAGGCCGGCTTTGCCCTGCCGCCGGCGGAGCGAGAGCTTCGACAAGGTTCTTAACAAAGTCTTAAGAAAAATCAAATATCCGGCTTAAAGACCGCCTGCTATGCTTGGGGACATCCTGAGGAAAGGCGGTCTTTCATTATGCTTGACGCCCTGATTTTAACGATAACGCTGCTGCTGAGGGCGGCGGGCGCGTGGTTTGCGGCGGTGGCGCTGTTCGCGCTGCGCCGTCCGAGGGCGGCGGAACGCCATGTGCCCCGCACGCGCTTTGCCTGTCTGATCGCCGCGCGGAACGAGGAGGCGGTCATTGCCGCGCTTGTCGAAAGCCTTCGGCGGCAGGACTATCCCGACGAGCTTTACGACGTTTACGTCATCCCCAACAACTGCACCGACGGCACGGAGGCCCGCGCGCTTACGGCGGGGGCGAAAATTCTGCGCTGCGCCGAGCCGGTCCGCTGTAAGGGCGACGCGCTGCACGAGGCGGTCGCAAGGCTGCTGCCGCGCGGCTACGACGCGTTCTGCGTCTTCGACGCGGACAACGTGGCGGAGGAGCATTTTCTCGCGCGGATGAACGACGCGTTCTGCGGCGGCGCGCTGGTGTGCAAGGGCGCGATGCGGGTGAAGAATCCTTACGATTCGTGGGTCTCGGGCTGCTACGGGCTGTATTTCACGATGTTCGACGTATTTTTTTCCCGCGCGCGCATGAACTGCGGACTGTCCTCAAAGCTGGTGGGGACGGGCTTTGCCGTGCACCGCACGGTGCTGGAGAGGTTCGGCGGCTGGAACACCTCCACCATCGCGGAGGACGCGGAGTTTTCCGCGATGTGCGCGGCGGCGGGCATACGCGTGCATTTCGTTCCTGACGCGCTGACCTATGACGAAGCGCCCGTCCGATTTTCCGTCTCGTTTCGGCAGCGCCGCCGCTGGTGCAGCGGGATCATGGATACGGCGGCGGGGCGGAGCGGCGCGCTGCTCTCGGCGCTGCGGCGGCAGAGGAGCATGCTCGCGCTGGACGCGCTGCTGGTGGTCAACGCACCATTTCTACAGGCGCTGACGCCGGCGCCGCTGGCGATGGCTGCGGTCTCCGCCATCGTGCAGGGACAGCTTGCCGGTGCGCTGCTTTCCGGAGCGGCGGCCTTCTGCGGCGGCGCGCTCGGCCTGACGGTGTTTGCCGCGGTGCTCGCCCGGCTCGGCGGTTACCGCGACCGCCGCATGATGCGCTCGATCCTGGGCTTCCCGATCTTTATGGCGGCGTGGCTTCCGATCCAGGTCCTCTCGCTGGTCAGCCGCACGCGCAGCTGGCAGCCGATCACGCACACGCGTGCGGTCAGTGCGGAGAGCCTTCGCTCCGCCGCGCGGTAACGCGGGAGATAGCAACTATTTAAAAAATATTCACATTTCTCCGCGTGTTTTCCTGTATGCTAAGGGTACATGGGGCGGACGCCGCCGGAATTGCAGGATCGGAGGAAGACTATGAGAAAGTATGTGCCGAGCTATAACGGAACGCTGCGCAGCCATGGGCTGACGCTTCCGCAGTGCATCAGCGAGTGCAGCGGCATCCGTATTTTTGGGAAGCGGATCAAATCCATCGCGTTTTCCACGGATGTTGCGATCATCAAGAACATCAATGCGGACGCGATCATCGCGGTGTATCCGTTTACGCCGCAGGCGTCGATCTCTCAGGCGATCATCAGCGTTTCCGACGTGCCGGTTTTTGTCGGCGTCGGCGGGGGCTTTACCGGAGGGAGCCGCAGCGTGCGCCTTGCCATGCAGGCCGAGCATCAGGGAGCCTACGGCGTGGTGGTCAACGCGCCGATGCCGAACGAGGTGATCGCGGAGATCAAGTCGGTCGTGGATATTCCGGTTATCGCCACGGTGGTGTCGGATCAGGCGGATATTCAGGGCAGGATAGAGGCCGGCACGGATTTCTTCAACGTTTCGGGCGCTGCGGCCACGGCGGATATCGTCCGCCATATCCGCGAGAAGTACCCGCACGTTCCCATTCTGGCGACCGGGGGGCCGACGGAGGAAAGCATCCTTGCGACGGTCCGCGCCGGGGCGAATGCCATCACCATCACGCCGCCGACCACCGGCGAGCTGTTCTCCGGGATCATGAAGGGCTATCGGGAAAAGAAGCTGTAGGGCACGCCGCGGTCATGACAGAAAAAATGCAAATGTTCAGCATTCCATGAAGGAATAATTGCGGTAATTTTAATGGACGTTATGAGAAAAACAAAACTTTTCTGTTCCCATTTCTGCAAAATGCACAAAAAGGGAGGAAAAATTTCTCACCGGCCGACAGGCTGATTTTGGGACAAACCACTTGAGAAACGAGCCGTTTTATGGTAGTCTACTGGATGAGATGGAAGCACCATCGAAATGCTCGTTAACGAGTAAATTTAGAGGAGGCTATTATCATGAATGCTTATATCCAGAGAGTTCTGGACGAAACCAGAGCCAAGAATGCGAATGAGCCTGAATTTCTCCAGACCGTTGAAGAGGTCCTGACCTCCCTCGAGCCGGTCATCAACGCCCACCCCGAGTACGAGGCCGCCTGCCTGCTCGAGCGTATGGTCGAGCCTGAGCGCACCGTCGAGTTCCGCGTCGTGTGGATGGACGATCAGCTGAAGTATCATGTTAACCGCGGCTACCGCGTTCAGTACAACGCGGCGCTTGGCCCCTACAAGGGCGGTCTGCGCTTTGCGTCCAACGTCAACCTCTCCATCATCAAGTTCCTCGGCTTTGAGCAGACCTTCAAAGATGCTCTGACCTGTCTGCCCATCGGCGGCGCCAAGGGTGGTTCCGACTTCTCCCCCATCGGCCGCAGCGACGGCGAGGTCATGCGCTTCTGCCAGGCCTTCATGACCGAGTTCCATCGTCACATCGGTCAGGACATCGACTGCCCCGCCGGTGACGTCGGCGTCGGCGGCCGCGAGGTCGGCTACCTGTACGGTCAGTATCGCCGCATCGTCGGCGCTGCCGAGTTCGGCGCGATGTCCGGTAAGGCTGTCTGCACCGGCGGTTCCATCCTCCGTCCCGAGGCGACCGGTTACGGCGCTGTCTATTATCTGCGCGAGGTCCTCAAGCACGACGGCAAGGAGATCAAGGGTCTGCGCGTCGCCATGTCCGGTTACGGCAACGTTGGCTGGGGCATCATGAAGAAGATCGCCGAGCTGGGCGGCAAGGTCACCTACTTCGCCGGTCCCGACGGCTACATCCACGATAAGGACGGCGTTATCACCGAGGAGAAGCTGAACTTCATTCTGGAGATGCGTGCCAAGGATCCCATGCACTGCAAGCCCTATGCCGACAAGTTCGGCTG
>CAKTJA010000097.1 GCA_934567115.1 uncultured Oscillospiraceae bacterium | reverse complement strand
ATCAGGTTGGTGGAGAGCTGGTTGCTCATCTCCTTGGGGACGGCGACCTTCTGGAACTCGCCGAAGCCGGTGGTGATGCCGTAGGCCACGCGGCCCTCTTCGGCGATCTTCTCGGCAAGCGCGCGGGATTTCTTCATCGCCTCGAGCGCGGACGGAGCCAGCTCGACGGACGCGTTGAAGCGCGCGACGGCGACGAAGGACTCGAGCGTCAGGCTGTGTCCATCGACCACAACATGCTTGATCGCGGTGGGATTCATAATCATAGCGTTACCTCTTTTCATGTCCTGCCGCCGCGCGAAGCGGCGAGCTGATTGTGAGAAGCCTTTGCGGCGCGTACGCGGAAAACGGGACGTCTGCCCGGGACGCCCCTGCGCACCCGTCGTTTCCTGTTGCCCTGCCAAACTCTGTAAATTTGTTTGGTGTCCTTAGAGTAACACATAATTTGTGCAAAATCAATAGGATATTGCTCGAACTCATGTGATTTCTTGTGTGATATCACTATATTACAGCACTGTGATGCTGTGATACCGCGAGCGCTTGCACAAAACGGCGGGTGAGAAAAAGATTTTTAAAAAATCCGGTATGTCCGTTGTTTTTCAGCCGGGGGGTGTGATACAATATTAAAATATGTCGTGAAAACGAGGCGGACGCGCGTTCGCCCCGGACCGTCCCGCGCGCATGCGCCGGAAGACGGAAAAGAGAAAGAGAATCAGGAAGGAATAACCGCCATGCAGAAAAAATCAAATCCCGCCGCGCTGCTCCCAGTCCTTGTATTTCTGGTGCTGTACCTTGGCCTCGGCATTGTCTTTGAGTATGTGATGAAGATCCCGATGGGCTTCTACTCCATTCCCATCGTTGTGGTGTTTCTCATCGCGCTGCTGGTCGCCTGCCTTCAGAACCGGGCGCTGAGCTTCGACGAAAAGCTTGAGGTCATGGGGCGCGGCGTGGGCGACAAGAACGTCGTCACGATGCTTCTGATCTTCCTTGCGGCCGGCATGTTCGTCGGCGTGGTCGGCCGCTCCGGGGCGGAGAGCGTGGCGTACTTCATGCTCTCGATCATCCCGGCGAAGTTTTCCGTCGCCGTGCTCTTTGTGGTGAGCTGCTTTGTCTCCACAGCGATGGGCACCAGCGTCGGCACCATCACGCTCATTACGCCCATCGCCGTGCCCATTGCGGCGGCCTCGGGCTTCTCGCTGCCGCTGTGCATCGGCGCGGTCATGGGCGGCGCGATGTTCGGCGACAACCTCAGCTTCATTTCCGACACCACCATCGCCGCCTGCAACGGACAGGGCTGCGCGATGAAGGATAAGTTCCGCGAGAATTTCCACATCGCGTTTCCCGCCGCGCTTGCGACGCTTGCGCTCATCCTCGTCCTCACCCTGCGGCTGGACATTCAGCCCGCCGTGCTGCCGGAGTATCACCTGATCCAGATCGTTCCCTATGTGCTCGTTCTCGCCGGCGGCATCATCGGCGTCAATGTGTTCGTTGTGCTCATCCTCGGCATCGTTTCGGGCAGCATCATCATGCTCGCCACCGGCGTGGTCGCGCCGACGGACCTCTTTGCCGGCATGGGCGCGGGGGCCAGCGGAATGTTTGAGACCGCGATGGTCGCCATCCTTGTCTCCGCCATCTGCGCGCTGATCCGCGAGTACGGCGGCTTCGAGGCGCTGCTCGGCTGGATCAAGCGCGTCTTCCGGGGGAAGCGCGGCGGGCAGATCGGAATGGGTCTGCTTGTCGGCGCGATGGACGTCGCCACCGCGAACAACACCGTCGCCATCGTCATTGCGAATCCCATCGCGAGAGAGATGGCGGAGGAGTACGGCATCTCTCCGCGCAAGGCGGCCTCGATCCTCGACACCTTCTCCTGCATCTTCCAGGGCATTATCCCCTACGGCGCGCAGATGCTCGTCGCCATCACAGCCGCGCATGAGCTGGGCTATGAGGTCTCGGCCTTTGAGATCATTCCCAATCTGTTTTACCCGTTCCTGCTGGCGGTCAGCTCGCTGTTCTTCATCGTCGCGGACGGGAAGAAGACCGGCGCGGCGCAATGACGGATATGCAGAGGCTGCGCCGCAAGCGTCTTTTCCTGCTCGATCTTGACGGGACGCTTTACCTTGACGACGCGCTTTTTCCCGCCTCCGCCGAATTTCTGCGGGAGATACGCCGCCGCGGCGGCCGGTACCTCTTTCTCACCAACAACTCCTCGCGCGGCGCGGAGAGCTATGTTGAGAAGCTGCGCGGCATGGGGGTCCCCGCCGTGCGGGACGACTTTCTTACCAGCGTGGACGCGCTGACCGTCGATCTTCGTGCGCGCGGCATGGACGGGGCGCTGTTCTACGTCTGCGGCACGGAGTCGATGAAGCGCCAGCTTGCCGGCGAGGGCTTCCGCCTGACGGACGACAGGGACGACGCGGCGGACGCGCTGATCGTGGGCTTCGATACCGAGCTGACCTTCCGCAAGCTGGAGGATGCGTGCATCCTGCTTCAGCGCGGCGTGGAGTATATCGCGACCAATCCGGACTGGGTGTGCCCGACGTGGTACGGCTTCGTCCCGGACTGCGGCAGCGTGTGCGAAATGCTTTTCCGCGCGACGGGGCGCAGACCCCGCGTGATCGGGAAGCCGCAGCCGGATATGGCGCTGCTCGCCATGTCGCGCGAGGGCGCGTCGGCGGAGGAGACGGTCATGATCGGCGACCGGCTCTATACGGATATCGCCTGCGGCGTGAACGCGGGGATCGACACGGTGCTTGTCCTCTCGGGAGAGACGAAGGAGAGTGACCTTGCCGCGCCCGGACCGCGTCCCGCCTTCGTTCTGAGGGACGTTGGCGAGTACCTGAACATACTGCGGGACTGAGAGCCGAAGACCGGCCCTCAGTCCCGCTGGCGGCTGCACCCTGCTATTTGATGAAGTGCAGAAGCTCCTCCCAGGCGTCATCCATGGCGCTGCCCATTTGCTGCATGGTTCGTCCCACGCAGGTTTTCATGGACTTCCGTCTGGGCGAAACCGCCATACCGACCATTGCGCCGAGCACCATGCCGGCGCCCATACCGCGCCAAAAAACGGTATTCTCCATTTCCTCACACTCCTTTTCGCACAAAAGCAGTATTCCCCAAAGCGGCAGAAAAAGCCGCGCCGGGCCGCGCCAAAATTTTCCGGTCCGAACGAATGAAAGCGATGAAAAAAGCGAGGTTGAAGCATGACCACTCTCTATCTGATCCGTCACGCCGAGGCGGACGGCAATCTTTACCGCCGCGCGCACGGCTGGTACAACAGCGTGATCACCGATCTTGGCTATCGCCAGATCGCGGCGCTTGCAAAGCGGTTTTCCTTGACAGCGTTTGACGCTGTGTACTCCAGCGACCGATACCGCACGATGACGACGGCACTCTCCGTCTATCGGACGCATGGGCTTCCGCTCGTGACGACGCCCCGTCTGCGCGAGGTAGGCGTCGGCGCGTGGGAGGATCTTCCGTGGGCCGCCATCGAGCAGTCCGACGGCGCGCGGCTGGAGATGTTCAACGGCAATGCGGAGCTGTGGCGGGTCGAGGGCGGCGAGACCGTCGCCGCCGTGCGCGAACGCATGCTCGGCGCTCTGCGCGAGATCGCCGAGGCGCACCCGGGGCAGACCGTCGCGATCTTCTCCCACGGCATGGCGCTTCGGCTGCTGGTCGGCTCCCTTCAGGGGCTGACGCTCCGCGAGATCGACAAAACGGGGCACGCGGAAAATACGGCGGTGAGCCGGGTCGAATATGAGGACGGAAAATTCCGCGTTGTTTTCCGCGACGACGCCAGCCACCTGAGCGATGAGCTGACGTCGCTGAAGAAGCAGGCGTGGCTGAAAAACGCGAGGGGCTTCGAGGGCGGCATCTACTATGCGCCGTCCGGCAAAGAGGGGCGCTTCGATGTTCTCCGCGCAGGGGAGATCGTCGGCGCGGTGAGCGTGGAGCGGTGCGAAAACGGCGTGGCTGAGATCGGCGAGTACTGGCTGGAAAACCACGTGCAGGGGCTTGGCTTCGGGCAGCAGCTGATCGGTCAGGCGCTGTCCTATGCCAGAGCGCACGGCTGTGGGACGCTCTCGACCGGACGCATTGCGAAGGAGAACGAACACGGTCTGCGCCGCGCGGTCGAGTGGGGCTTCTTGCCCATACGCGAGGGGGAAGACTGGGTCGAATTTGAGAAGAATTTCGAATACAATGAGGAATCTTGCTGGAAAAAATTGCAGGATGTTATCGAAGAAGAGCGGATTTGAGTGAAAAGCGGCGTGATGAAATGCCTCCGAGCTACAAGAGTGGTCATCGTGCCGGCTGCCGCCGCAATGTCATTAAGCTGAGAACCGGGATGCAGCGTCCCGGTTCTTGGCTTTTATATTTTGAGATTTTCTCAACGATTTACGCAAAATACGCCGCTGTTTTCCGCGCCGTTCTGCCGGAGGGCGCGTGGCCGAATGGCATGGGGCTGCCGCCGCAGTCGTTTTCGCGCCGCCGCACCGGGGGAGCAGGTCAATGCGGAGGAGCGGCTTCGATTTCGATGACCGGTAAGGAAGTCTGCACTGCACGTTGTTGAAAACATAGCGCTGTAAAGTGAATTTACATTACAGATATTCGTGTGAAACGGACCGCCTTTTCCGCAGACGCGGGGGCTTGGGGAGGGGGAGCCGCGCGGTGGAGCGGAGCCTTTCCACGGAAGAGCGGACAAAAAGCGACCGCAATTGCGGTCGCTTTTTATGTGATGGAAGGCCGCTTATTTTTCGCGTGGGTAGGGAGCGCGCTCGTCGGTCAGGCCGGCAAGGTAGTCCATGCTGGTCTCCAGCGCGACGGCGATGCGGCGGCACTGCTCAAAGCTCATATTGCGCTTGCCCGTTTCGATTTTGGAATAATCGCTCTGGTCGATCCCGGTCAGCATCTGCATCTTGACCTGTGAAAAGCCTTTCTGCTTCCTCAGCTCCCGCATTCGTGTCATTTTACCACCCCTTTGTCAAGAGTATGGCAAATTGACCTATTGATTATAGGGTGATATTGACCTATAATAAAAGAACGGGGGTGATTGTTATGCCGAATATCGAGAGAGCTTACCACATTTTGCTTGCCGCCGCGTCGGACGCCGTTGATCTTTTAGAGCACGGCAATGTGTGGGAGACACGCGAGCTGCTGCGGTCTGCGATGCTCTGTGCGGAGGAGGAGACCGTCAGAGACGACGGCCCGGACCGGGACGATGGACTGCGGTGGGATTCCTGAAAACGAAGCGGCACGCGGAAAAGCCGGGGACCGGTCGCATGATCGGTCCCCGGCTGAGACTTTCAATAACGCGGCGGATTTCCCATGACGGTAAGGAAGAGTGTGCGCGGGA
>CAKTJA010000096.1 GCA_934567115.1 uncultured Oscillospiraceae bacterium | reverse complement strand
CTCACCCCGTTCGGACAGGCCCGCACCGGGAACCGCGCATGGCTGGGCGTGAACGATATCGGGAGGTCGCTGGGCGTCGCGTTTCTGAAAAACTTCCCCGTCACCATCCAGCCGGCGGAGGTGGTCAAGGTCTTTTTCGTCGTGCTGCTGGCCTATCAGCTCGCGCTGCTGAACGAGAACCAGGATCTTCGGCGCTTTGAAAACGTGATCCGTCCGACCGCGCACATGCTTTTCATGGTGGGGCTGATCGTTGTGATCTCGGGCGACGCGGGCAGCGCACTGGTGTATATATTTATATTTATATGTATGGTCTTTTCGGCGGGGATGGCGGCGCGGTGGCTTGCGCTCGGTCTCGGCGGCGGCGCGGTGGCCTTTGCCGCCGTGTGGAAGCTGGATCTGATCCCGGGCTATATGAAGGACCGGTTCCGTGTCGTTCTTGACCACAGCTATGATGTGCAGGACAAGGGCTTTCAGCAGACGCGCAGCATGCTTGCGCTCGGCTCGGGGGAGCTGACGGGGCAGGGACTGTTCAACGGAACGCAGACGCAGTCGCCCTATACGTGGAGCCTGCCGGAGCGGCAGACGGATTTTATCTTTTCCGTCTGCGGGGAGGAGCTTGGCTTCCTCGGCTGCGCGCTGGTCATCGTACTGCTTCTGGCGATCATCGTGCGCTGTCTGGTCGTCGCGCGCGACGCGGCCACGCCGATGGAGGGTTATGTCTGCGTCGGCATGGCGGGAATGCTGATCTTTCAAACGGTCGCCAATATCGGCATGTGTCTGTTCCTCATGCCGGTCATCGGACTGACGCTTCCGTTTTTCAGCTACGGCGGCTCGTCCGTTGTCACGCTTTTTGCGGCAATGGGCATTGTGTCCGGCGTAAAGAAACGGTCGCGCCCGGAGTGGCTCATGAATTAGACCCGTGTGATATGCGAAAAACAGGAGTGCATCCAACCGATGCGCTCCTGCTTTTACTGTAAAGCATTTCTGCTTTTCAACTATTGCAAAGAGATGGCCTGTATGCGCGGAAAGGGAGGAACGGACGCCGTGCTTTGAGGAAGGGCGCAAAGAGGGATCAAATGCTTTTTTTGATCGCGTTGATGGCGTTTTTCTCCAGCCGGGAGACCTGAGCCTGAGAAATGCCGATCTCGGAGGAGACCTCCATCTGCGTCTTCCCGTCGTAGAAGCGCAGTGCGAGAATGTGCTGCTCGCGCTCGGAGAGCTTGCTTACGGCTTCGCGCAGCGCGATGCGGTCAAGCCAGCTCTCGTCGGTGTTGCGGGTGTCGCGGACCTGATCCATGACGCAGACCGTGTCCCCGCCGTCGGAATACACGGGGTCGAACAGGGAGACGGGATCGACCACCGCGTCCATGGCGAAAACGACCTCCTCCCGGGGGAGGTCCAGCTCCTTCGCGATCTGCTCGACGGTTGGCTCGCGCTGGTTCTCGCGCTGGAGCTTTTCGCGCGCCTGCAAAACGCGGTAGGCCGTGTCGCGCATCGAGCGGCTGACGCGGATGGCGCTGTTGTCGCGCAGATAGCGGCGGATCTCCCCGATGATCATCGGCACGCCGTAGGTCGAAAAACGGACGTTCTGGGAAACGTCGAAGTTGTCAATGGCCTTGATCAGCCCGATGCAGCCGACCTGAAACAGGTCGTCCGCGTTTTCGCCGCGGCTCGCAAAGCGCTGGATGACCGAAAGCACCAGACGAAGATTCCCCTGAATGAGCCGTTCGCGGGCCTGCTCGTCGCCGGCATGGCTGCGCCGCAGCAGCTCGGTCATTTCATCCGGCTTGAGCGTGGGAAGCTTCGAGGTGTTCACACCGCAGATCTCCACCTTGCCGAGCATGTTCCGCCCTCCCTTGTCAGTTGATGCTTTCAGTATTTCCGCGTGTCCGCGAAACATACTGCGGCGGGGGAGACGATATTTTTTATCGTTCGGCGCAAAACGATGGATTTTTCAAACCCGTTCGGCTTGCGCCCGAAAAGCAGGGATAGGACTGCCCGGCGGCGGAATAGAATAGACGGAGGTATGAAGGGAGGTGTGCGCGGATGAACTGCCGCTTTACCGATCTGCGCTGCAAGGAGGTCATCAACATCTGCGACGGCTGCCGGCTGGGCTATGTCGGCGATGTGGAGTGCGATCTTCCGGGAGGACAGATGAGCGCACTGATCGTTCCGGGACCGTTCCGCTTTTTCGGGCTTTTCGGGCGGGGCGATGAGTACTTCATCCCGTGGGACTGCATCAAGCAGATCGGAGACGACATTATCCTTGTCGATAAGCCGTTTCCGCAGAGAGAGCCGGCCGCGCGCGAGCGGAGATCACGCCGCAGACGCATGCGGTGATGGCGCGAACGGCGGGTGCGGAAAAGAAAAACGCGGAAATTGGCGTTGACAAATTTGAAAAAACGGATATAATAAGCGCAGAAAGGCGATGAAAAAGTCAGCCCTGCATGCGAGCCGCCAGCGAGAGGGGAGAGTGGAAGCCCTCGGTCATCGGTGCGGGAGCAGCCGCTTTTGAGCAGTCCGCGATGAGCGGAACGGTTTTCCTCCCCGTTACCGGAGGGCTAAGACGCTCCCTGAGGGGAGATAATTAGGGTGGTACCGTGAAGCAAAGCTTCGCCCCTATGCCGGGGCGAGGCTTTTTTGCTGTTGTGAGGAGGGAAGAGCTATCAGAAAAATTCTTATCCTGCCCCTGCTTGCGCTTTGCATTGCCCTTGCAGCGTGCGCTGTGAAGGGAAATCCCCTGCCGGACGGCATGGAGGAGGACGCCGTGCTGGACGCGGGGCTTTCCGTGATGCGGAAGCTTGCGGACGGGGAGTACGAGGACGTTTACGACATGCTGCGCGCCGACGTGCGGGAGGAGACGACCGCGGCGGAGCTTGGCGGGCTGATGGAGAATGCGGCGGACGGTCTTGGCGCGGCGGGCGAGGTGACAGACACGATGGTCACCGGCGTGACGGACACGGACGAGCCGCACGCGATCGCGGTGATCCGCGTGAAGTACGAGAAAAAGAGCGTCTACTTCCGCATCGCCTTCGACACGGACATGCAGCTGATCGGACTTGAGATCAAAAGAAAGTGAGAGCCATGGCGGGCCTGAGCGCCGGGCGAATCTCTGAAATGGAAACAGCGGAAAGATTTATAATATAAAGGAGAAAATGAAAATGTCCCATCCTGTTTACGGCCTGAACGAGCTGCGGGAGATGTTCCTGCGGTTCTTCGAAAGCAAGGGCCACCTGCGTCTGCCGAGCTTTTCCCTCGTTCCGCAGAACGACAAATCCATCCTGCTGATCAACGCCGGCATGACGCCGATGAAGCCCTGGTTCAAGGGCGAGGAGGAGCCGCCCCGCCGCCGCGTCTGCACCTGCCAGAAGTGCATTCGCACCGGCGACATCGACAACGTGGGCCACACCGCGCGCCACGGCACATACTTTGAAATGCTCGGCAACTTTTCGTTCGGAGACTATTTCAAGCATGAGGCAATCGCGTGGAGCTGGGAGTTTCTGACCGGGCCGGAGTGGGTCGGCCTGGAGCCGGACCGCCTGTATCCGTCCGTTTACCTTGACGACGACGAGGCGTTCGCCATCTGGCGCGACGAGGTCGGCATTCCCGAGGAGCGCATTTTCCGCTTCGGCAAGGCGGACAATTTCTGGGAGCACGGCTCCGGCCCCTGCGGCCCCTGCTCCGAGATCTACTACGACCGCGGCGCCGAGTACGGCTGCGGAAAGCCGGACTGCACGGTCGGCTGCGACTGCGACCGCTATATGGAGGTCTGGAACAACGTCTTTTCCCAGTTTGACAACGACGGTCACGGCAATTACACCGAGCTGAGCCAGAAGAACATCGACACAGGCATGGGGCTTGAGCGCCTCGCCGTCGTGAGCCAGAACGTCAACTCGCTTTTTGACGTGGACACGGTCATGCACATTACCGACAAGGTCAGCGGCATCACCGGGGCGCACTACGGCGAGAGCCGCGAGCGCGACGTTTCTCTGCGCATCATTACGGACCACATCCGCTCCGCGACCTTCATGATCTGCGACGGCGTGCTGCCGAGCAACGAGGGACGCGGCTACGTGCTGCGCCGTCTGCTGCGCCGCGCCGCGCGCCATGGGAAGCTCCTCGGCGTGAACCGCCCCTTCCTCCACGAGATCGTTGCGACCGTCGTGGACGTCAACGAGTGCGAATACAAGGACCTTCGCGAGAAGCAGAGCTATATCACCAAGGTCATCCGCACGGAGGAGGAGAACTTCGCCAAGACCATCGACGGCGGCATGAAGATCTTTTCGGACATGCTTGCCGAGCACAAGGCGAAGGGCGAGAAGACCTTCTCCGGCGCGGACGCGTTCAAGCTGTACGATACCTACGGGTTCCCGATTGACCTTACGCGCGAGATGGCGGCGGACGAGGGGCTGAGCGTTGACGAGGACGCGTTCGTCAAGGCCATGGAGGAGCAGAAGACCCGCGCGAGAGAGGCGCGCCGCGCGCTCGGCGATCTCGGCTGGGCCGGCGTGGAGTTCGGCAAGGAGGTGCCCGCCACCGAATTTGTCGGCTATGAGCAGGACAGGATCGACGGCGCGAAGGTGGTCGCCCTTGTCGCGGAGGACGAGCTGCGCGACGAGATCGGCGCGGGCGCGGAGGGCATCGTCGTGCTTGACCGTACGACGATGTATGCCGAGATGGGCGGTCAGGTGGCCGACCATGGCACGATCTCCGGTCCGAACGGCGTGTTCGAGGTGACCGACGTGCAGAAGAACAAGGGCGGGAAGTTCATGCACTACGGTCGGGTCGTCTCCGGAACGGTCAAGCTCGGCGACGCGTGCACGGTGGAGCTTGACGGCGAGCGGCGCAAGGCCGTCCGCCGCGCGCACACGGCCACGCATCTGCTTGACGCCGCGCTCAGGCACGTGCTCGGCGAGCATGTGCATCAGGCCGGTTCTCTTGTCGAGCCGGACCGTCTGCGCTTCGACTTCACGCATTTTGAAAGCGTCACGCCCGAGCAGCTGGCGCAGATCGATTCGTTTGTCAACAGCGCCGTTCTGGAGGGGATCCCCGTCGTGACCGAGATCCTGCCGATCGAGGAGGCGAAGAAAAAGGGAGCCGTCGCCATGTTCGGCGAGAAGTACGGCGACGTTGTGCGCGTGGTCGAAATGGGAAGCGTTTCCATGGAATTCTGCGGCGGAACGCATCTTGACAACACGGCCAAGGCGGGACTTTTTCGCATCAAGAGCGAGGGCAGTGTTGCGTCCGGCGTGCGCCGCATTGAGGCGATCACGGGACGGCAGACGCTTGACGAGGTGCGCCGCAATCAGGAGAAGCTCTTCCGCCTGACGCAGCTGCTCAAGACCACGCCGAGCGAGCTGGAGAGCCGTCTGGAGG
>CAKTJA010000095.1 GCA_934567115.1 uncultured Oscillospiraceae bacterium | reverse complement strand
TGTCGATCATACCACACCGCAGGGGCGGACGCAAGCCCTGTTTTCCGTCACCCCCACTCCGCCGGGCGCTCCGCGCCGCATGCGGGCATCGGGTCAGCTTTTCAAGCCCGCAGATTCGTGTCCTTCACAAAGTTCTGCACACCATACAGCACCAGCGCGTCGGTAATGGCGTTCTCCTTGGCGTACTCCGCCACATCGCCTTTAAAAAAGCGCAGGTCAATCACATGGACTTCCGCATAGTCCTCCACCGGAAACTGGGCAAAGGTGTTGCCGTAGGAATCCTTGACGAGCAGGAGCCTGCCGCTCTCGCCGCTGCCCTCGATAACGGTCTGCGCCTGATTTGAGTTGAGAAACACTGCGTACTGATCGCTGCCGGACAGATACTTGCGCTCATAGATGCTGTCCGTTTCATACTGACCGCTGTTGTAGGACACATGGCGGTTCGGGTTCCTGTACCATGCCGTGATCTCCTCGGCGGGGACGGTGGGCAGAGGGACTTTATTCCAAGTCGTGCCGTGGAAATCATCGCAGAGGACCTCCTGTGTCCATTCGTCTGCGTTCGGCTCGACGTCGCGCCACGCGCAGTAGGCGTAGTACGCGCCGAGGCTGGTCCAGTGGTGGTCGGTACGGTAGTAGATGCTCTCGCTGCTATGGGCGGCGAGAGCGGGCAGCACATCCACCGTGTCTACCCCTGCGTCGGTCAGCACCCGCAAAATGGCGGCGTAGTCCGCTACGGGCGCAAAGGCGGGCAGCTTGTCGGCGAGCACCTGCGCCGCCATCGGAACAAGGATCGTATTCGTAGAGATACCCTCCGCCGCCAGCTTTTTTTGCAGCTCGACAACGGCTTCCGCGTTGGCGGCGAGCTGCTTTTTGCTGTACGAGGTGAATTTGTCCATCAGGTAGTTGTCCTTGCAGATGTAAACGCCGCCGCTCTCCCGCTTTCCGACCGCCAGCTCCAGATAGGTCTTCATCGTGACCCACCCGTCCCGCAGGGGGACCTGATCGGTGAGATAGCTTTCCAGCTCATCCCCAAACTTACCGGAAACAAAATCGGCAGTCGTAAACTGCGGTCTCTGCGTCAGCGTACGCTTCTCCCGCTCCGAGTAGTACCGGTCCGGCATGACCTGCCCGATAAGCGCGGACACCGCCAGCAGCAGGCAGAAAAATGCGGTTATGACCTTGTTTCGCATGCTCTCACCTCAGAATCGGAAATACAGGAACGGATTATAGCTGCCGCTGACCAGATAGGCCATGGACATCGCCAGCACACAGGCAAGCCCTCCGCAGTCTGCTGCGGTCAGCGCCCGCCGACCCAGCCGTGCGTTCAGCGCTTCATAGCAGCGCTTGCCCAGCGGCGCTGCCGCCAGAGCACAGATCGTCAGCATGGCTCCGTAGGTCAGCAAAAGATAAAGGCTGCCGCTGTCGTACAGCGTGCCGCAGAACATGGCTCTCAGCCATGCGAAGCCTTTGGCAATGTCCGTGAACGCAAAGAGCGTCCAGCTGACGGTCACCAGCACCAGTGCGTAAAGGTGTCGCAATACGGCGGGCAGCTTTTTGAGCAGACGGAGCAGAAACAGCTTTTCCAGCACCAACAGCGCACCGAAATACATGCCCCAGAGGACGAAGTTCCAGCTTGCCCCATGCCAGAAGCCGGTCAGCAGCCAGACGATGGCAATGTTGCGCAGCTGCTTTGCAGGGCCGCCCTTGTTGCCGCCCAGCGGGATATACACATAGTCGCGGAACCATGTCCCCATCGAGATATGCCAGCGCCGCCAGAAGTCGGTGATGCTGTCGGCCAGAAACGGGTAGTTGAAGTTCTCCAAAAAGCGAAACCCCAGCATCCGCCCAAGGCCGATGGCCATATCGGAGTAGCCCGAGAAGTCAAAGTAGATCTGGAATCCGTAGGCGATCACGCCCAGCCATGCCGTCAGCACCGTGGGGGAAGTCTGAGCGGACACCGCCTCCCACAATAGGCCGATGTTGTTCGCCAGCAGCACCTTTTTCCCAATGCCGCAGACAAAGCGCTTCACACCCAAAGCAAAAAGGTCGGCGGTGCAGTCCCGGTGCTCCAGCTCGTCCGCCACCGTTTGATAGCGGACGATGGGACCGGCGATGAGCTGTGGGAACAGCGTCACATACGCGCCGAAGCTAATGATGCTCTTCTGCGCCTTCGCTTCGCCTCGATAAACGTCGATGGTATAGCTCATGGTCTGGAAGGTGTAGAAGCTGATGCCGATGGGCAGGGGCAGGTTCGGCTGTGGGAGCGCCGTGCCGAACAGAGAATTGACCGTGTCGATGAGGAAATCGCTGTATTTGAACACGCCAAGTAATCCCAGATTTACACACACCGATACCAGCAGGGCGAGTTCCGCGCCCCGCCGTCCGCGGTGACGTTCCACCACAGAGCCGCAGGTGTAGTCCAGCGCCGTGGAAAACAGCATCAGCGCCACGTACACCGGCTCGCCCCATGCGTAGAACAGCAGGCTGAACAGAAACAGCACGCCGTTGCGCCATGCCTTCGGCACGAGGAAGTACGCCAGCAGACACAGGGGCAGAAAGCATTGCAAAAAGGTCAGGCTGGAGAATACCATGTCAGCCGCCGATCATAATTTCGCCGTCGGACAGCTCTTCATCGCTCATATCGAAGAAGCCGCCGTTGCTGCCGCCGTCGTCCTCCGGAATGACGATGGAATTGTCGGCAGAGCCGAAAACGCCGCTCCACGCCTCGTCCACCTTGGCGGCCTCGTCGGCGGCAAATTTGGCAAGCTCCTCATCGCTGAGCTGCCAATCGCCGGTCGCGCCCAGGATCAGCAGAGCAACATAATTGCCGCTGACGAACAAACGCGCCTGCAAAACCTTCTGCAAGTCCATGTTGTACATGCGGGAGTAGCTGAGGATCTGCTCATAGCCCGTCTGCAAAAGCGCGGCGGCATCCTCCGTATAGCCGTCCTTGACCTTGACGATGACGGCGGTGCTGGGGTTCAGACTGGAATTTGAATTGCTCATCGCCGCCCAGCTCTCCACCTTGTCCATGTCGAGGCCCCAGTATCCGCTCATGCGGTCCTCGCCCTCGGTCACATCGCAGTCGAAGCTATCGCCCAGCTTTTCCTTCATCGCGTCCATGATCTCCTGCGCGGTCATGGTCACTTCCGTGTTCTCCTTCTTGCTGTCATCGGTCTTTCCGCCACAAGCGGCGAGGGACAGCGCCATACTCAGCGCCAGTACAAAAGTCAAAATGCGTTTCATTTCGGTTTGCTCCTTTGATGTTCAAAATGTGTTTTGATGAAAGGTGGGGCGGCGTCTCCGGAAACGCCGCTCTCCTGCCCGTCCATATATCCATACGAGGGAGCGATGCAGAATGTCGGGAGAATATCCGAATTTTTTGGGAACCTTTTTCCCCCGTCTCCGTCTATAAAGGCAGAAACGTTTTTCGCTTCGCGCTCAAGATAAGGAGGGACCACTATGAAAAAATTTATATCCGCGCTTTTGAGCGTCTGCTGTCTTTTTGCGCTCACGCTTCCCGCACTTGCGGATGAAGCGCCGCCCAACGAAAAGCCATACACCATTCAAATCGGCCTTGAGAAAACGGAACCGGACCTCAGCGCGCTGCCGTGCCGGCCGTATTATGAGGACGGTGTGCTGATGGTCCCGCTGCGTCTGATCGCCGAGGGGCTCGGCTATCGGGTCGGCTGGGACGCCGAGACCGGCGCTATCACCGTGGATGACGACTACATTCAGAAAGCCACACTGTACAACGGTACGGCGGAAGTGGTGTTTGAGAGCCATCTCAAGGCCATCGACATGAGCCGCACCATCGTCAACGCCGTGCCGACCGTGATCCACGACGGGTATACCTATGTGCCGCTTGCTTTTTTCACGGAGTTTTTGAACGATGTGAGCGAGGAGGACGGCACGATCCTCGTCGC
Source organism: uncultured Oscillospiraceae bacterium (assembly GCA_934567115.1). Taxonomy (GTDB): domain Bacteria; phylum Bacillota; class Clostridia; order Oscillospirales; family Oscillospiraceae; genus Hominicoprocola. The sequence continues at coordinate 1,536 of CAKTJA010000095.1, read as the reverse complement.
CCCCAGCATGTGCGAGCTGGCGGCGGCGTGAAGCGGAGAGACGGAAAGCCGACAGCCAACGTCGTCAAGTCAGGCGTTTTCTGAAAAACAGCGGCTTATTTCGCATGAATTGTCAAGAAAAGCCTTAAAAACGAAAAAGCTAAGAACCGGGGCTAATGCCCCGGTTCTTAGCTTAATGACGTTGGCTGCCGGCTCTCTGTCTTTTGCTCAGCCCTGTCCAAACAGCAGCTCCGCCGCAGCGGCGATCGCTTCCTCGCCCGCATCGCCGAAGTGAAGCAGATAATATTGCACCCCGCCGTCGTTCCAGCGCACGCGCCAAACATCCGGCGCGCACTCCAGTACAGCGTCGTGAGCCGCGTCCAGCTCCTTAACGAAGGTCACGCTCCCCGCGCCGGAGAAGTCCCCGCTCAGTTCAGCGGCACGGTAGAGATAGCTGTGCCCATCCAGCGTGAAGTTCACCTGCGCAATTTCACCGTCCAGAATGCAGTAGGATACCTCCTCCGCGCCCTCCGGTGCGTCGATGGAAAAGCCCAGCCTTTCAAAATCCGCCGCGCTCTGCACATCCTCAAACGGCAAACCGCCCATGACCGGTGGCTCCTCCCCTTCGCCGTCGCGCGCAAAAAACGGATGCAGGAAGCCGATCGTAAGGGTCGCCATGAGCGCGAGACAGGCGGCTATCGCGCTGTAACGCTTCCACATCGGGATCGGGCGGCGGCTGGGCAAAGGAGCTGTCTTTAAAGGCTCGCCGTCCTGCTGCACAGGCGCGTCGGTCTGCGTTCCATTCCGCACCGCCGCCTTTTTCAGAATATTGGCGTACATCCGCTCCTGTGCGCCATTCTCCGGCTCAATTTCGTCAAATGCCTTTTTGATCTCATTTTCGTTCATGCGTCCTCGCCTCCCAAGGTCAGCTTCAGTTTTGCGCGGGCGTCCCGCAGCTGGTTGCGCACCGTGGATGGCGGACGGTTCAGCATAGCTGCGATCTCGTCGGTCCGGTAGCCTTCGTAGTAGTGCAGCCAGACGACTTCCTTATATTTTACAGGCAGCGCCATCACCGCATCCATGACCTCACCCGGTCCGTCCGACGGCTCGGCGGCCTGCTCCACCTCTCCGTCGATGGGCGACACTTTCTGGTGCCACCAGTGCTTGAGCTTATCCTTACAAACGTTCATCGCTGTAGTTGTGAGCCATGACCGCTCATGACGCTCGTCTTCAAAGGCAGCATCACAGGTCATCGCCTTGACAAAGGCGTCCTCCGTGCAGTCCTCAGCGTCCTGCGCATTTTTCATAAAAGCATAGCAGAGGCGGTAAATTGCCTTAAAGTGCCGCAGATAGAATGCTTCAAAATCACCCTGCATGGCTTCGCCTCCCTCCATGATAATAATACGAATTATGCGTACAAATTGTCGCCCCCCATACTATGGGGCAAAAAGAGACGACGGATGTTAACCGTCGTCTCTTTGGTGTTGGCGCTACCTATCTTTCCGGGCCGTTTCCAGCCAAGTATTGTGGGCAGAAGCGAGCTTAACTTCCGTGTTC
>CAKTJA010000094.1 GCA_934567115.1 uncultured Oscillospiraceae bacterium | reverse complement strand
ATGGAGCTCGGCTACGACATCCGCGAGGTCACCGACGAGGTGTTCCTCTCCCCGAACTCCAAGGTGTTCGACGAGGCGGAGAACCGCATGCACACCATCAAGGCCGTCATGGTCGCCACCATCGGCAACGTCTGATCGGCAAACGAAGCATTGTCGCTCCGCGGCAAAGTAAAAGGAACGCGGTCCCGCCGACGGGACCGCGTTTCATCGTGTCGAAAAAGCCTTTTCGACACGATGAGCAAGTTTTCAGAACCTTGAAAAAGTTCTGAAAACTGTTGATTTTAATGGCGCAGGACACCCTTCTTGGGGTTTCCCGCGCACACTCTTCCTTACCGTTATGAGAAATCCGCCGCTCTATCGACAGTCTCGAACGCGGTCCCGCCAACGGGACCGCGTTCTCTTTTGCCTCACGCTTCGCCTAAAACGGCCGACGCGCCACCTCGACAATGGTATCGAGCATGCCCTGGATCTGCGGGGTAAGGACCTTGTTCCTGTGGTACGCCACCTGCCGCCACTGAGACATTTTGCAGTCCTCGACCGGGATAACGGCAAGGCTCTTCTCATGGATGCTCTTTTTCACCGTGTAAAGCGGAAGCACCGTCATGTACTCCGGATTCTCGTAGACGAGGCGCAGGGCAAGCACGTCGTCCTCCAGCTCGAGAAAGGGCGTGATCTCCAGACCCTGCCGCGCAAGCTCCTTGTCGAACAGATCCCGGTACGCGTTCGCGCGGTTCATCAGAACGAACGGGTGCTCCACCAGCTCCGCAAGGCGAACGCTACCCCGTCCCGTCAGCGGATTTTCCGTGTTGGTCACAACGACGATCTCCTCCTCCGCCTCGAATACCTTGATGAACTGTGGATCGAGCACCTGCGCGTCGAGCGTGTAGATCAGGTCCAGCTCGTTCTTAAGAAGCTTGTCCTTCAGCGAAGCGACCATGTCCGCGTGCAGACGCATCGTCACATGCGGAAAGCGCCTGTGAAAGGCGGGCACAATGTCGGAAAACGAGGCCGTCATCATGGAGTTGAGCGTACCGACCTGCACGATCCCGGTCAGCTCCGCCTCTTCGGAGGCAAAGACCTGCGCGCGGGCGACGGCGCTGACGATATCGCGGGCATAGGCGATAAAGTTTTTGCCGTACTGCGTGATGGAAACATTTTTCCCGATCCGGTCAAACAGCCGCACGCCAAGCTCGCGCTCAAGCTGCTGGATCTGGACCGTGACGGCGGACTGGGAATAGTCCAGCGCCTCAGCAGCCTTGGAAAAGCTGTTGAGCTCCGTCACCTTCAAAAACGTAACAAGATTTCGAATCTCCATATCTGCCGTCTCTCCGGATTCAAAAATTTTCAACTATATATCAAATATACTAATAAAAATAATAACGCTTGTCAAGCACTTTTTCCTTTCCCCCATGCACCGTCCGGGACCCGGCGGTCAGAGCGATGTGGGCGCAAAAAAACCGACGCCCGATGCCGTCGGTTTTTTGCTGTGTCAAAGTGACGCGCTCAGCCCTTCGGGCCGGACACGATCGCGATGGGGACCGTGGCGCTGTCAAGCGGCTTGCCGCTCTGCTCGGTGAGAATGTCGCGAGAGTGCGCATCCTTGTGCTGCACCTGATAGAGCAGCTGCCAGCCCTCCCCCGGTGCGACGGGCAGGCTGTCCGCGTCGAACATGACGGTATTATCGCCTCCGCCGTACGCCGAGAAGCCGCGCAGCGTGCAGATTTCATTCCCGCTCGCATCGACAAACCGGAAGCTGCACGCATAAACGCTGCGGCTCGGCTTCTTGCCGCTGAGCGTAACAAACAGTCTCCCGCTCGAACTGTCATACGACACCTGACTGATCTCCACCGGGTTCGCCGCCGCAGTACCGGTGACGGTGATCTCTTCGGTCACATCGTCCATGGCATAGTCCACCATGCCCTCCGAGGGAGTAAGCGTCAGGGTGACGGCCTCGCCCGCCGTCAGCGCCGGACCGCTCTCGCGCACCATCCAGCAGTCCGCATCGCTGCCGTTGTTGGCATACGACCAATCGGTCGCATAGGTGATCTTCTCCCCTGCCGTGTTTTCCACAGTCACGGTGAAGGAACCGGCGTTCGTGACAAAGTAATGATTCTTCGTGGTCTGGAAATAAATATACTCGCCGTCCGAGGAAACATGAACGTTCTCCGCATCAAGCGTGATCCCGGCCGTCTTGACCTGATGTTCAAAATTCTCCATCGCGTTCGGCACGGTCGCCGTGTCCTGAAGCGGGCTCTTGGCGGGCTTCGTATACTTGACCCTCAGATCGGAGATATCCGTACCCACTGCGATGCCGCTCACACTGAGCTTGACAAGATAGGCACGCTCCTGATTACGATCGTTCAGGTCGTCGCGCTGCGTAAGCTCGACTGCGGTAACGCTCGCGCCGTCCACGCCGGTGAGCGTGAAGGCGGAGGCGGCGGGCACGCTTCCGGTATCCACCTTATCCCAGATGTGCAGATAGATGGCGTTACGCGCCGCGTTGATATAAGCGCTCATCACGGTGGGCGCGACCTGATCCACCTCGGCGACAAGCTCGGCGGTATAGGTCACGGTGGTCACGGCGTCAGAGGTCCCGGCCGCATCCTTGAGCACGAAATTGACCTTGATGTCGCTGTCGCCGTAGACGTTCACACCGGTCTCGACAATATGCTCATCGCCGTCGGTGAGCTTCAGATAGGGCGCGGCGTCGCACCAAATCATCTTGTCGTTCTCGCCGGTGTGACCGTGGAGCACAGAGGTCACGTCCGCATCGGTATGATCGTTTATCTGGTTGACGACCATGTAGACCTCAACGGGGTTGGACTCGCTCGCCGTGGGGACCTGGACCTTGATGACGATCTTGCCGTCAACAGTTGTGCAGACGGGGTAGCCCTCGGCAAAACGGCTGTCCGCCTCTGTCGCCTCGCCCCAGCCGGCTTCGCCGGCCTTCACGGTGACGGCGCAGCTCGCCTTATACGCTCCATCGAGGATAGAGGCGGCGACCGTCGCCGCGCCCGCCTTGACGGCGGTGACAAGGCCCGTATCGTCAACGGTGGCAACGCTCGTGTCGCTGCTCGTCCACGTCACATCAAGTCCGGCAGGCTCGGTGACCGCCTCAAGCTGGCGTGTACCGTCTTCTGCAAGGCTGATGGCGGCCGTGTCAAGGCTGATGGAATAGATGGGCGTGCTGCCGTCCGTTACGGTGACGGTGCAGCTCGCCTTATACGCTCCGTCGAGGATGGAGGCGGTGACCGTCGCCGTGCCCACCTTGACGGCGGTGACAAGGCCTGTGCCGTCAACGGCTGCAACGCTCTCGTTGCTGCTCGTCCACATCACTTCAAGCCCGACGGGAGCCACAGCCGCCTTGAGCTGGCGTGTGCCGCCCTCCGCAAGGCTGATCGCGGTCGTGTCGAGGTTGACGGAGTAGACGGTCGGGGTGGGCTTGCTGCCGCCGGAGCTGCTGCCGCCGCCGGAGCTGCCGCCGCCGGAGCTGCCGCCCTCGCTTCCGTCGGACGACTTGGGAATGATCGTCCCGTTGACGCTCACATCGGCGGGGCCGGCTGCGTTCGAGACGGTGACGGAGCCGTTGATCTCGGTCTTGACGTTCGCCTCAACGGTCCGGACCGTACCGTTGGCGACGATCTTCACGTCCTCGCTGTTGTTGACAAGGCGGTCGATGCTACCCTGAATCTCAACAGTCTGTCCGGCGGCGATATCGGCGGGGATCTCCACGGTGTCAAAGCCGTCGCCGACAAGGATCGCGCCGGTCTTGAGCACAGTGACGCTCACATTGGTGCTGCCGCTGGTGACGATGCGCACGCGTCCGTCAAGCTTGTTGACGATCACGCCGCCGTTCGCGCGGACATTGTTCATGTAGATGGAGTGCTCGCCGCCGCCGCGCACGATGGTGCGGCCGGTGACGGTCACGTTGTCGAGGCGGACCTCACCCTCGGCAACGCCCTCGGCGATGATAAGGTCGCCGTTGACGGTCAGGTCGCTGAGCTTCGCGCCCGCGCCGCGCACGACCACCGTGCCGTCCACCGTGCCGGTGGCGGTCTCGCCCGCGCTCACGAGCTTGCCGAGCGCACGGTCGAGAATGGCGACCGTCTCAGCGCGGGTGATGGGGTCGGTGGGACGGAACATACCATCGCTGCCCTGAATATAGCCCTTCGCGGACATCAGGCCGACCGCGTCAGCCGCCCAGGAGGCGATCCGGCCGCGGTCGGAGAACTGCGCCGCAGAGCCGGTTCCCTCAAGTCCGAGGGCACGGCAGAGCAGCACGGCGGCCTCCTGCCGGGTGATGGGGTCGGTGGGACGCACCGCACCGTCGCTGCCGAGCATCACGCCCGCCGCGTTGGTCTTGAGCACCGCGTCGGTGTAGAAAGCGTCCCCAAGGTCGGAGAAGCCGTTTTCCGCCGCTGTCTGATAATCCATCAGGCGGTCGAGGATGACGGCCATCTCACCGCGGGTAATGCTTTTGTCCGGGAAAAATTCACCGTTGTAGCCCTCGATCAGTCCAAGGGCGCTGAAGGAGTCGATGGTTGCCTTGGCCCAGTGTCCGTTTGTATCGCTGTAGCCGCCCTCGACCGCGCCGACTGACGGGACGCACAGTCCAAACAGCAGCGACAGTGAAAGCAGCAGCGACAGGATCTTGCCGGTTCTTTGCTTCATATTGTCTTCCTCCGTTTCCGATTTTTGGCGGGCGGAAGTCCGGGACTCCTGCCGCCGTTTCCCGGAAACGCAAAAAAGCGGTGTCGGGTGCATGGCTCAACACCGCCGAAAGGACATGACACGGCGTCCCCATTGCTCCGCGCTTCCTCTTGAAAAATAGCGTCGGCGCAGGTATAATGAGAGACGCGGTGCAGTTTCAGACTGTTGTGTTGAGTGGTAATGGCACTCTTCGCGGGGGCATCGCGGGGGTCCGACCCGCCATGCCCTGCCGCTTATTTACGTTTCCAAGCCTGATTTTATCCCATCCGGCGGGAAATTGCAAGGTCTTTTCAGCCGGTCGCACGCGGGGCGGCGGCAGTCTTCCCGTTTGATGCAGAGGGGCGGCGGAGGGATGTCGCTTTGCGGACATTGACTTTTTGCTTGTCCAACGCTATACTGATAAGAAATTTGGCTTCTGTGTATGCAGCCCAGAGCGGAGTACACGGCTTAAGGATATACGCAGACGCCCCGTAAAAGCCGGATGACCCAGAATCTTGGATTAGCGCGATCGGCGGCGTTTGTGATTTGGGAGTGCCGTGGCGGTATCCGGAACAGGGCAAGGCGAAACGCCGCAAAGCCTTGCGACACCTGCGTTTGCGGGACTTTCCCCGATTGCCGAAAGCGGTATAAAATCGGCTTTGACCACATAAATGACCACAGACAGAAAAATCTTTATTTTTACCGCTCGCCGTGGTATCATGGCAGAAAAGTGAATATCCGGGTATAGCGAAGTTGGTATCGCGCCTGGTTTGGGACCAGGAG
>CAKTJA010000093.1 GCA_934567115.1 uncultured Oscillospiraceae bacterium | reverse complement strand
GCTTCGTATACTGCGCGCCGGAGCCGTAGAGCTTGTAGGCGATGTTCCACAGGCAGTCGCCCGCGACGACGACGTAGGTCTCACCGGAGGCGGGCTGCTCGGGCTGAGCGGGGACCTCAGGCTCGGCGGGAGTCTCGGGCTCGGCGGGGACTTCCGGTTCGGCAGGGGTTTCAGGCTCAGCGGGAGCTTCGGGCTGCTCGGCGGGGGCGGTTTTGACGGTGATGCGGCCCTGCGGGGCGGCATACTGCGCGCCGACCACGCCGTCAAGAGAATCGACAATGTAGTTGATCAGGACCTGATTGTCGATCATCACGCTGTCCTTGATGATCTTCACATTGCTCGTGCCGAACATGGTGTAGCCGTCGCCGGAGAACTTGAGCATGTAGTTGTGAGAGGCGAGCGTGTAGGTCTCGTTGACGTCGAGGGGCTGACCGCCGACCATAACGTCGCTGACGCGGTATTCGCCGTCAACCTTGACAAACTCGGACTTGTCGTTCTTCACGACGGAGCTGGGAATGTCGGCGTTGATGACATAGGTCAGGCCGGAGACCTGAAGGAAGCCGCCGCTCTCGCCGGGGTAGGCGGATGCGCCAAGCTCCAGCGCGTCGAGGATCTGCTGGCCGGTGACCTCGACGAGGCAGGCCTCGTTGCCGAAGGGATGGACCTTGATGATGTCGCCGTAGGTGATGTCGCCGACGGGAATGCTCGCGCGGATGCCGCCGCCGTTGACAAAGGCGATATCGGCGCCGAGCAGCGTGCGGTACGCGTCGGCGCACAGGTCGCCGAGGTTGGTCTCGGCATGGCGCACGGCGCGCTGACCGTCTTCGCCGTTGACGGTAAGCTCAACGTCGGTCCGGGCGACGACCTGCTTTTGCAGCGCGTCGAACTTCTCGGTGATGGCGGCGATGAAAACCGCAGCCTCCGCGTCCGGCTCGACCGTCGAAAGGTCGATGTTCTCATGCTCGATGGAGCCGTCGGCCTTGATGGTCAGCTTGCCGACGTTGGCGAGCTTGGTGCCGGTCTGCTCAAAAACAACGTCGCCGCCGTTCTTGTCCTTCGTCGTTTCCGAGAAGGTGGAGTGGGAGTGACCGTCGATGAACGCGTCGAAGCCGACGGTGTTGGCGATCACCTCGCGAGAGGTCCAGGGAGAGGACTGCTCGTCGGTGCCGAGGTGGCCAAGACCGATCACATAGTCCGCGCCGTCAGCCTTGGCAGCGTCGATTGCCTTCTGGACGGCGGCGTAGAGATCGGCGCCGTCGTTCCCCTCACAGAAGCCGTAGATATAATTGCCGGCGCCGTCCTGGAAGTAGGTCGGGGTGGACTTCGTGAAGGTCTCCGGCGTACACACGCCGACGAAGGCGATCTTCACGCCCTTGACCTCGAACATCTTATAGGCGTCGAAGACCGGCTCGCCGTCCGTTCCGAGGAAGTTGGCGGAGATATAGGGATACTTCGCAAGGTTCTTGGCGATGTTCATGAACTGGTCCATGCCGTAGTCGAACTCGTGATTGCCGGGGACGGCGACGTCGTACTTCAGCTCGTTCATGATGTCGACGATGTACTCGCCCTTCGACAGCGTGCCGATCACATCGCCCTGAATGTGGTCGCCCGCATCAACGAGCAGGTCGGCGCTCTTATGAAGGGCGGCGACCTTGGCATAGGCCTCGTACCCGCAGTGAACGTCGTTGGTGTGCAGGATGACGACGTCCTCCTTGGGCTCCGCCGCGCCGGCGGTGACGGCCAGAGAGCAGACCATCGCCAGCGTCAGCAGCAGGGATAAAAACTTGCGCATGGCTTTTTCCTCCTGATTTTCTGCCTGAGACGCGCTTCACAGGGAAGAAACGCCCCAAACGGGATATCATTATTTTACCGTTTTTGGCTGTTTTGTACAAGCACCATTCTCTTGCCATTATCACAGATTTTCGGGTCTGATTCTTGTCTGTTTTGCCGATTTCTCTTTTCCGGTGGAAATTGCGGAGGAATTGTGATAATATCAGTACGATTATTCCGTTTTTTATTTTTCTCTGTAAAGGAGCGTGCTACGCATGAAAAAGCTTTTCAGGGGCGGCTTTGTCGTCACGCCGCGCGGAAGCCGCCGCGCGGACGTGCTGATCGACGGCGAGAAGATCGCGCAGGTCGGGCACATCCCGCCGGCGGAGGCGAAGGCGGCTGAGGTCACGGACGTTTCCGGCTGCTATCTTTTCCCGGGGTTTATCGACGCGCACACGCATTTCGACCTTGACGTGTGCAACACCACGACGGCGGACGATTTCGAGTCCGGGAGCCGAAGCGCCATACGCGGCGGAACGACCACCGTGATCGACTTCGCCTGTCCGAACAAGGGCGAAACGCTTGCCTACGGACTGGAGCTGTGGCACAAAAAGGCGGACGGGCTGTGCTCATGCGACTACGGCTTCCACATGACCATCGACGACTGGAACGAGGGGATCGAGGGCGAGCTGGACGATATGTTTGCCGCAGGGATCTCCTCCTTTAAGATGTATCTGACCTACCCGGCGATGATGATCGGCGACGGGGCGGTCTACAGCGCGCTCAAGGCGCTGCACCGGCGCGGCGGGATCGCGGGCGTGCACTGCGAGAATGCCGGCGTGATCGACGCGCGCATCGCGGAGCTGAAGGCCGCCGGGCGCGGCGGAGATGTGTCCGCGCATCCGGAGGCCCGTCCGGACTATCTTGAGGCGGAGGCGGTCGCCCGGCTCCTGCGCATCGCGGAGGCGGCGGGCACGCCGGTGGTCATCGTCCACCTGACGAACGCCGAGGCGCTCAAGGAAGTCGCCGCCGCGCGTGCGCGCGGGCAGAAGGTCTATGTCGAGACCTGCCCGCAGTACCTTGCGCTTGACGACGGCGTTTACCACGATCCCGGCTGGTCGATGGCGGCGCGCTATGTCTGTGCGCCCCCGATCCGCAGCGAGGAAAATCAGGCGGTGCTCTGGCGAGGCCTGCGCCGGGGCGAGATCCAGACGATCTCCACCGACCACTGCTCGTTCACCCTTGCGCAGAAGGATATGGGGCGCGGCGATTTCACAAAGATCCCCGGCGGTCTGCCCGGCGTGGAAACGCGCGGCGAGGTCGTGTACACCTGCGGCGTGGCGGCGGGGAAGCTCTCGGTCGGCGCGATGTGCCGGGCGCTGTGCGAAAACCCGGCGAAGCTTTACGGGCTTTATCCGCGCAAGGGCGTGATCGCTCCCGGCTCCGACGCGGATATCGTGGTCTACGATCCGGGCGCGAGCCATATCCTCAGCGCGCAGGACATGGTCTCCCGCGCGGGCTACACGCCCTTTGAGGGGCTGCGCACCGAGGGCGGCATCGTCCGGGTGTACCTGCGCGGCACGCTGATGGTGGAAAACGGCGTGATCGTCGGCGGGCGCGAGGGGCAGTATCTGCGCCGTGGACTCTGCTCGCTGTAAGAAAGGAAGGTCGGCCGGATGGAGCTTCGCACGATCCTGCTTTCGCAGTACCCGGCGCTCTTCCTGCTTGCCGTCCTGTTTCTGATCGCGCACCTGCGCGCACGCAGGTCCTCCGCCGTCAGGTCGGTGCTGTGGGTGCTTCTCTTCGGCGTGTCGCTCGCCGCGTCTGTGGGAAGCTGCTTTCTCGGCATTCAGGCGGGGCTGTGGTCACTGAAAACGGTCGCCGTCCTCCCGGCGTGGAGCTGGGCGGGGCTTGCGGCGGTGGTGACGGTCCTTTTGCTGCATGCTATACACGGCGTGGAAAGGCGGGTCAACCGCCGGCGGCTTGAAAAGGCGATGGAGCAGGCGGATAAGCGGCGGCGGGAGGAGGTCTCCCGCGCGCGTGAGCAGGGCGCGGCGGAGGAGCGCGAGCGCGCGGAGGCGGCCCGGACGGAGAAGGAGCGCGAGGCGCACGGCGACGTTCCCGAAGGAACGGAGAGCGCCGCTCCCGTCGAAGCGCGGAGCGATGAACAGAACGCATAGAGAACGGGGGACCGTCCGCAGCTGCGGGCGGTCCTTTTCGGGGAAGCGGAGCGGCGGTTAAAATTTTTCTTGCAAGTTTGTCTGCGGTATGCTATAACTAAGCACAGAAACGCGTGGAACGGGAAAATAACGTGCTTACCCTGCCAAGAGAGGACCGGCCGCTGGCTGAAAACCGGTCTGCGGGGCGTCGTTTGGTTCGCCCGGGAGCGGCTGCGGGGAAATACGCGGACGGCTGACCGCCGTTAGCACGGTCAAAAGCGCGCACGGGATCCGTGCGAATTTGGGTGGTACCACGGAAGAAGGCCTTTCGTCCCATTGTGGACGGGGGGCTTTTTGTGTTGGAAGGGAGAGGCTTTATGAAAAAGAGAATATCGCGGCCGGTCAGACTGGCTGTCTGTGCGCTGTGCGCACTGACGGCGGTCTGCGCGTTCGCCGCAGCCTGTGCGCAGCCGCGCCGGCACGTGACGGTTTTGATGTATCATAATTTTGCCCCGGAGGAGGAATATTGTCAGACAGCGTGGACCATGCAGCCCGACCGGCTGCGCGAGGATCTGGAGTGGCTTGCGGAGCATGGGTACGCGACCGTGCTGCCGAGCGAGCTTGCCGAGGGCGTTCTCGCCGACGGGCAGCCGCTTCCGGACAAGGCCGTGATGCTGACCTTCGACGACGGCTATGAGAGTAACTACACCTACGCGTTCCCGCTTTTGCAGGAGTTCGGGGCGAAGGCGGCGGTGGCGCTGATCGTCGGCAAGATCGGCACGGAGCCGGGCTTTCTCACCTGGGACGAATGCCGCGAGATGGCGGAGAGCGGGCTGGTCGAATTCGGGTCGCACACCTACGACAGCCACGGAGGAGACGGCGGCTCCACGCAGGGGATCGCGCGGCTTGCGGGCGAAACGCGCGAGGAATACGCGCTGCGCGTGGGCGGCGATCTTGACGAGAGCGTGAATGTGATCGAGCACGAGCTTGGGAAAAAACCGGCCTATTTCGCCTATCCGCTCGGAAAGGTGGAGCCGTGGGCGAACGAGCTGATCGGGAACGCCTTCCGCGTGAGCGTGACCTCGAAACGGGGGCGGGCCTGTCCGGAGCGCAGCCTCTATAAGCTTCCGCGCTACAACGTCACGCAGACGGAGCGGGCGGAAAGCTTTGTCAAATGATCTTACACGAACGATTTTTCGGTTTATACAGTAATCTTGAAGAAGGAGAAACGATATGAAGCAGGAACTGGAGGCCATCCGCGCAAAAGCGCTTGACGCCATTCTCGGCGCGGAAAAGGCGGAGGAGCTGGAGGCGCTGCGCGTGCAGTATCTCGGCAAAAAGGGCGAGCTGACCGCCGTTTTGAAGCAGATGGGAAAGCTCAGTGCGGAGGAGCGCCCGGTGATCGGACAGCTTGCCAACGAGGTGCGCGCCCGGCTGGAGCAGACCGTGGACGCGCGCGCGAAGGAGCTTGCCGCCAGAGCGCTTGCCCTGAAGCTGCGGACGGAGGCCGTGGACGTGACCGTCCCGGGCAAAGAGGTGAACGTCGGAA
>CAKTJA010000092.1 GCA_934567115.1 uncultured Oscillospiraceae bacterium | reverse complement strand
GCACCCGGACAAAGCTGTTTCCGTCCTTCACGAAAACCGTCGCGGCCATGTCCATCGACTTGGCAAAGCTGTCGATCTACTCATACTGGTTGGCAATGCTTTTTCCGTCGCTGCCGCACAATTTTCCGTCTTTCACGGACAATTCACCGAATTGTTCCCGCAAAAAAAGACCCAGCATATTGACTGCGCCCTTAAGCGATGATTGATATTGCTCCTCTACGACGTCCGCCGTAACACGGAAGCTGATTTTCAGGTCAATGACGCCAACAACAACTGACGCAACCACCGCCAGCGCAAGAATCGCCGCGGTTAGCTTAAATCGAAGACCGGTTAAAAGTTTCTGACCTTTCATAAAGAACCTCCCTCACACATCGCACATATTTCCCACACAGGGAGGTCGTCCCCCGTGCAGGTGTTCCATGGGTAAGAATTTTCACTTATGACAGCTGGTAATTTTTTACTCTCTCCAATACCCATGATAGCACTTTCGCCACTATACGTCAATATTGAAACCGTTGTAGGTTGTTCAAAAACATCGACGGAACGCACAACAAAACCGGAGGATTATACAAATCCTCCGGTTTTTAGGCAGATTCACTGTTTTGCCCATTTTCAATTGTCCGTCGGTCAGTGCCCTTCTCCGTGCAGCATCTTCAAGCCGTGCGCAAGCGTATCGAGCACCGCGCCGAGATTTTCGCGCGCCGCTTTCTCCGAACCGGGCAGGTTCAGGATCAGGCTGCTCCCGCGCGTTCCCGCGACGGCGCGGGAGAGCATCGCCCGCCGCGTGAGCTGCAGGCTTGCGAAAAGCATCGCCTGTGGGATCGCGGGGATCTCCCGCTCGATCACGTCGCGCGTCGCCTCCGGCGTCACGTCGCGCGGGGAAAGTCCGGTGCCGCCGGTGGAAACGATCAGGTCGCAGCGCAGACCGTCCGCACACTGGCGCAGCTCCGCCGCGATCCGCTCCCGCTCGTCCGGGACCGTCGCCGTGTATATCACTTCAAAACCTGCCGCGCGCAGCATTTCGCACACGGCGGGGCCGCTGCTGTCCACGCGTTCTCCCCGCGCGCAGCCGTCGCTGACGGTCAGAACCGCCGCCTGATAGATCATAGTAAGCTTCCTCCCGCGTTTATCCGCATGAACCTCCCGGGCGCGCCGACGCGCCCTTTTTCAGTCCGAAAGCAGCATCCGGTCGTTGTCCAGCTCCGTGCCGGTCCCCTCCCGAAAGCGCGCGATCAGGTCCTCCACCGTCATGCCCGCGCGCTCCTTCCCGGAAACGTCCAGCACGATCCCGCCGTCCGCCATCATCAGCGTGCGGTTCCCCAGCGTCAGCGCCTGCGACATGTTGTGCGTGACCATCAGGCAGGTGATCCCGTGCTCCGCCACGACGCGGCGCGTCAATTTAAGCACCTTCTCCGCCGTTGCGGGGTCAAGCGCCGCCGTATGCTCGTCCAGCAGCAGCAGCTCCGGCGGCACCATGGTCGCCATCAGCAGCGTCAGCGCCTGCCGCTGCCCTCCTGAGAGCAGACCGACCGGCTGCGCCATCCGGTCCTCCAGCCCCATGTCCAGCAGGGCAAGCTGCTCGCGGAAAAACGCCCTGTCCCGCCCGGAGATGCGGCTGAACGGATTGCCGTGCGCGGCGCGCAGATACGCCAGCGCAAGATTTTCCTCGATCGTCATGTGCGGCGCGGTCCCGCGCAGCGGGTCCTGAAAAAGCCGTCCGATCAGGCGGCTGCGCCGATGCTCGGGCATGAACGTGATATCCTCTCCGCCGAGCAGGATACGCCCGGAGTCAACATAAAAGCTTCCCGCGATCGCGTTGAACAGCGTGGATTTGCCCGCGCCGTTGGAGCCGATGACCGTGATAAAATCACCCTTATCCAGATGGAGCGACAGCCCGGCGACGGCCCTCTTTTCATTGGCCGTTCCCGGATGAAAGGTCTTGCAGATCTTCTGAATGTCCAGCATGTCAGTTCTCCTTCCGTGCCGCGGCCCTGCGCCGTCTGAACGCCGCCCACCGGCGCAGCTCCGGCGAGGCGATGGCCAGCGCGACGATCACAGCCGTCAGCAGCTTCAGGCATTCCACCGGCACGATCTTCGTGTAGAACACCGCCGCGTAAATAAAGCGGTAGGCGATGGAACCGACGATCGCGGCGGCAACGCCCTTCTTCACCGAGCGGCGGCCCAGCAGGGTCTCTCCGATGATGAGGCATGCGAGCGCGATGACCACAATCCCGGTGCCCGAGTTGATGTCCACGGTTTTCTGATACTGCCCGACCATCGCCCCCGCGAGCGCCGTGAAGGCGTTGGCGATGCAAAGCCCGACGGAAACGGTGAACGCCGGGTTGAGCGACGAGGCACGCACCATATCGGGATTATCCCCTGTCGCGCGGAGGGAAAGTCCCAGCCGTGTGCCGAGGAACGCCATCAGCGCGCCGCCCGCCAGCGCGACGACCAGAACCGCCAGAAGCAGCTCGTACCACTCGCCGCCGACGCCCGCGTCCCGCAGCAGCGTGAAAAGCGTAACGCCGCCGAGCAGACTGGAGTTGGACTTCCAGCCCATCGCCATGAGGTTTACGGTGTAAAGTCCGGTGTTGGTCACGATGCCGGCAAGGATGGACGGCACGCCGAGGTGCGTCTGCAAAAAGGCCGTGACAAAGCCCGCGCACGCGCCGGCAAGCATCGCCGCCGGGATTGCCAGAAACGGGTGCCCCGCCGCCGTAAGGGTGACGGATACCGCCGCCCCCAGCACGAAGCAGCCGTCCGTCGTCAGATCGGCGATATCGAGAATGCGATAGCTCAAAAACAGAGCCATCACGACCGGCGCGTACAGGAATCCCAGCTCCAGCGCGGTCTGCGTAATGATCAGCATGGGGTCTCTCTCCTTTCAGCCGGCGCCCCCGGTCATTCCGACCGGAGGACGCCCGGTCTCACGCCGCTTCTCAGTCCTTGGTGGTGGTCACTTCCACGACCGTACCCATGCTGTCGAAGCAGGAGTACTCCGCCTGCTTGCCGATAAGCGCGCAGGTGTCGGTATTGACGGTGATAACGCCGCCGTCCATCAGATAGTAGTCCTCCATGCCGTCCATGCCCTCGCTGGCGGCCTGATAGGCAAGCTCCGCCGTGCGCGCGCCAAGCTCGGTGTAGTTCACGCCGCAGGTGGCGTACGCGCCGTTGCGAACGAAGGAGTCCGCGCCGGCGTAGTGGGGGATCCCGTTGCGGGCAAGGTCCTCGGCGATGGCCATCTCCGCCGCCATGATGGTATTGTCGGTCGGCGTGAACACCGCGTCCACACCGGCGGCAATCAGCGCGGAGGCCGCCGTCACGACCTCGTCGTTGGTCGCAGCCGTCTGCTCAACATACTCGATGCCCTTGGCGTCAAGGTAAGCCTTCGCGTCCGCGATGGGCTTGGTGGAGTTCGGCTCGGAGAGGGAGTACAGCAGACCGACCTTTGCCGTATCGGGATTCTGCGCGAACATCATATCGAGGATATACTCGGTATTGAGCGCGTCGCACGTCCCGGTTACATAGTCGATGCCGGTAAGCTTTGCCGCCTCGGGATCGGAAACGGCGGCGTACACCACCTTAATGCCGGTCCCCTCCACGGAGAGGGCGGCGATCTGCGCGGCGATCGTCGCAATGGGGATAATCACATCCACGCCGTCCGCCAGCGCCTGATCGGCGAGCTGCTTGAGAATGCTCTGCTCACCCTGTCCGGAGGTCACGCTGTACTCGATCGTCACGCCCTTCTCCGCCGCGATAGCGTCAAGCCGCGCGGTGACGGCGTTCGCGATCTCGTCCAGCGAGGCGTGGTCCAGCTGCTTGATGACGGCGATCTTGTAGGTCGCCGCTCCGTCCTCTTCCCCGCCCGGCTGCGCCGGGTCGTTCTTCGCCCCGCACGCGGCAAGGGCCAGCAGCATAACGCACGCCGTCGCGGCAGCCAGAAGCCGCTTCATCACATTGCACTTTTTCATGTCTCGTTCCTCCAAAATATTTTTAAAATTTTGAGCGGCAGATGACCGTCCGGCTTCGCCGGGACCGGACGGAAAAGAAAAAAGCCCTTGCCCCACCACACATGGGACAAAAGCTGCTCACTTCTGCGATACCACCCAAATTGACGTCCATAAAAAACGCCCGCTCGCTTACGCGCACCATCATACGCGCCCCGATGGATAACGGGTGGGATGCCCGTCGGTCCCTACTCGGTCTCCCTTTCGGTCCGCCCTCCGAAGTCCATTCACCGACCGTCCGCCGCCCCGATCTCACCATCCGGGGCTCTCTTTACGCTTATCTGCGCCGACTACTTCTCTTCATCACAGGTTTCATTTTGTTTCGGTTGTTGGGCCATATTATAGCACCCGGTCCGCGTTTGTCAAGTGCTTTTCGAAACTTTCTCTGAAAATTTTGCATCTCTCCCCTCCCGCCGGCTATTGACAAACCGGTGAAAAACGGCTATAGTGAGAAAGAAATATGCGTGGATGAGGACAAACAGCCTCCGTCTGCCCGCAAAGAGAGCTGCCGGTCGGTGTAAGGCGGCGGGGCGCGGCGGTGAATATCCCCTCGGAGCAGGCGTCTGAACCTTCAGTAGGACCGCCCGGGTGCGACCGTTATATCGCGGCATTTGAGCGGTCGTGTCCTCACACGGCAAGAAGAGTGGTACCGCAGAGGTTTGCGCCTTTGTCTCTTTGTGGGACGGGGCGCTTTTATTTTTTCCGCGCACGGCGCGGCGAGGGCGGCGCACAATATTTTGGAATACTCATATATAATATAAAGGAGACGCAGTATGGATTACAAAAGCACGCTGAACATGCCGAAATCCGGCTTCCCCATGCGCGCGGGCCTTCCCGCCCGCGAGCCGGAAATGCTCCGGCACTGGGAGGAAATGGACCTTTATAACCTCATGCTCAAAAAGAACGAGGGAAAGCCGCGCTTTTCCCTGCACGACGGCCCTCCGTTCTCCAACGGCGGGCTGCACATGGGCCACGCGCTCAACAAGTCCCTCAAGGACTTCATCACCCGCTCCTACGCGATGCGCGGGTATTACACGCCCTATATCCCCGGCTGGGACAACCACGGCATGCCCATCGAAAGCGCCATCATCAAGGAGCAGAAGCTCAACCGCAAGGCGATGAGCGTCGCCGACTTCCGCACCGCCTGCCACGAATACGCCGACAAATACATCGGCATTCAGATGGAGGGCTTCAAGCGCATCGGCGTGCTCGGCGACTGGGAGCATCCGTATAAGACCATGGACCCCGGCTTCGAGGCGGAGGAGGTCAAGGTCTTCGGCGCGATGTACAAAAAGGGCTACATTTACAAGGGCCTCAAGCCCGTGTACTGGTGCTACCATGACGAGACGGCGCTGGCGGAGGCCGAGATCGAGTATCAGGACGATCCCTGCACGACCGTGTACGTCAAGTTCCCCATGCACGACGACCTCGGCAAGCTGAGCCATCTCGACAAGAGCAGACTGAGCTTCGTCATCTGGACCACCA
>CAKTJA010000091.1 GCA_934567115.1 uncultured Oscillospiraceae bacterium | reverse complement strand
CTGTTCCAGCTCTACGCGTCCATTTCCAACAAGGTGCCCCTCCAGATCCTGCGCTACACCCACCTCGGCCTGGCGATTACCATGGCCTACCTCCTCTACCCCGCCACGCAGAAGGCGGACCGCCATAAGCTTCCCTGGTATGACTGCGTTCTGGCCGCTACGTTTGCCTGTGTGGCCGGTTACTTTATCGTGAACTATTCCGCGCTGCAGTTCCGCGCCGGCGCCTACACCATGCTCGATACGATCATGGCCGGTCTCGGCATCGCGCTCGTGCTGCTGGCCTGCTGGCGCGTTGTCGGCCCTCCGATCGTGATCATCGCATCCTGTTTCTTTGTTTACGGCATGGTGGGCAAGTATCTGCCCGGTTTCCTGCAGCACCGCGGCTTCTCGCTCAAGCGCATCATCACGCACCTCTTTATCACCACTGAGGGCGTGATCGGTAACCCGCTCGGCGTCTGCTCGACCTACATCTTCCTCTTCATCCTCTTCGGTGCGTTCCTGGAAAAGACCGGCATCGGCCAGTTCTTCATTGACCTGGCCAACGCGCTGGCCGGCTGGGCGGCCGGCGGCCCGGCAAAGGTCGCGGTCCTTTCCTCCGCCCTGCAGGGCACGGTCTCCGGTTCCTCCGTGTCGAACACGGTGTCCACCGGTTCCTTTACCATCCCGATGATGAAGTCCCTCGGCTACGAGCCGGAGTTTGCCGGCGCGGTCGAGGCGGCGGCCTCCACCGGCGGCCAGATCATGCCCCCGGTCATGGGCTCGGCGGCGTTCCTGATCTCCGAGACCTGCAACGTGCCGTACCGTGAGCTGATGATGATCGCCATCATCCCGGCTCTGCTGTACTTCACCGGTATCTGGATCAGCGTGCACCTCGAAGCGAAGCGTCTCGGCCTCAAGGGCCTGCCGCGCGAAAAGTTGCCCAAGATCGGGCCGCTGATGCGCGATAAGGGCCACCTGATCCTGCCGCTCGTCGCGATCATTTACCTCATGCTCGCGGGCTTCACGATCACCCGTGCCGCGCTCCTTGGCTGCGTGATCTGCGTGATCGTGCCCTATCTGCGTAAGGGCACCCGCGTGCCATTCCTGCAGATCTTCAACGCTCTGCCGCAGGCGGCGCGCAGCGTCATCTCCGTGGCTACCGCGTGCTCGACCGCCGGTATCATCATCGGCATGGTCACGCTCACCGGCCTTGGCCAGCGCATCGGCGCCGGCATCTTTGACCTCGTCGGCAACAACGTGTTCCTCGCGCTCGTGTGTGCGATGTTCACCTCCCTGCTCCTCGGCATGGGCGTTTCCACGACGTCGAACTACCTCATCACCTCCACGATCGCGGCGCCCATCCTCATCAAGGCGGGCATTCCGCTGCTCGCGGCGCACATGTTCTGCTTCTACTTCGGTATCGTGGCGGACATCACGCCCCCGGTGGCGCTGGCGGCTTACGCCGGTTCTGCGATCGCAAAGGGCAACGCGTTCAAGACGGGCGTCAACGCGACGAAGCTCGCCATTGCGGCGTTCCTGATTCCGTACATGTTTGCCCTGAACCCGAAGATGATCATGATCGGCGGCACGTTCCTCGAGGCGCTGCCCATGATCCTCACGGCAATCATCGGTCTCGTCGGCATCGGCGGCGGCTTCATCGGCTACCTCAACGGCAAGCTCAGCATGCCGCTGCGCCTGCTCTCCTGCGCCGGTGGTCTGTGCCTGGTCATCCCCGGCAACCTGACGGACATCATCGGCATTATTGCTGTTGCCGCGGCGTTTATCATCACCCGCATGGAGAACCGCAAGGCGGCTCAGGCGGGGGTCAAGTAAGCGCCCGCGCGACAAAAGAAAACAAGAAGTCGGGAAACAGCGTTTCCCGACTTCTTGAAGTTTCATTTTCCCTTTCCGTGCTTTTCAAAGCGGCTGGCGAAGCGGTCGCCGAGCGTGGCACGCAAATGCGCGCGCAGTGCGGCGGCCTGCTCGCCCGTCAGGGCGCGCTTGGGGAGAAGATAGACCTCCTGCGCGTTGACGTAGAACAGATACAGGGAACTGATCTCGTAGACACAGGCCAGCTTCTTGAGTAAAAAGGAGACATCGCCTTTGTGCGACGGCACACGGATGCGGATATGGTGCGCGTCGATCAAGACGAAGTATTCGCAGCCGAGCGTTGCGCCGGGGGAGGCAAGGTATTGCCGGATGCTCTTTTCCGCGCCGGAGAAGAGCAGGAGTCCCCAAATGAGATAGGCGAGCGCAAGAAAAAACACCAGATAATTCACCGTCCCGAAGCCGAGCGCGCCGCCGATGCCGTAGATCACGGAAACGCCCAGAACAAGGAACATGATCTGCAGCGGGCGGCGGTGGCGAAGAAAGAGACCGTAGTAGGTCGCTTTGCGGAAGTCCGAAACGGTGACGGCATAAGATACATCGATTGTCGGCATAATGAGGACCTTTCTGGCGCGTGGCCGGGTAGTGCTTTTCATTATACGGGATATCGCATGTGGTTTGCAAGGGCGTATTTTGCATGAGAAAGAATAAAAGGAGGAGAGTCAAGTGATAAGCAGTCTGGACTATTTCCGCCAACTAAATTTTGCGTCGGTTTTTCTGCGGCTGGTGCTCGCCATGCTCTTTGGCGGCATGATCGGCCTGGAGCGCGGGCGAAAGCACCGTGCGGCAGGATTCCGCACCTACATGCTCGTGTGCCTTGGCTCGGCACTAACGAGCATTTTGAGCCAGTATCTCTTTGTCCAGCTCGGAACGGTCTGGGCGGAGATCGCGGCAACGACCGGAAAGCAGGTGGACGTGAGCCGTTTCGGGGCAAAGGTCTACAGCGGCATCGGTTTCCTTGCCGCCGGCACGATCATCGTCACGGGCCGGCAGGAGGTCAAGGGCCTGACGACGGCGGCAGGATTGTGGGCGTCGGCCTGCATGGGCATCGCCATCGGCGCGGGCTTTTACGAGTGCGTGGTCATCGCGTTCGTGCTGATCTTCCTGTGCATCCACTTCCTGCCGGTGGTGGAGGTGTACCTGCTGGAAAACGCGCGCAACATGAACATCTATGTGGAGATGCGCTCTCTCGACGAAATCGGGCCGCTGCTCACCAGAGTGAAAGCGCAAGGCGTGCAGATCTACAGCGTGGAGATCGACCGCGGCGGGGAAGAGCACCATCGCTATCCGAGCGCGGTGCTGAGCGTGCGTCTGGCGTCGCACCAGCAGCATCCGCAGGTATTGGCGGCGCTTTCTGAAGTTAAAGGCGTCACCATGATCGACGAGACTTAAGGAGGGAGACCGTTATGTTATCGATTTTTAATGGACTGCGGGACATTACGCTCGCCTCCGTGGCGTTCCGGCTGGTGCTCAGCACGCTCTGCGGCGGCATCGTCGGCATTGAGCGCGAATTCAAGCGGCGCAGCGCCGGCTTCCGCACGCACATCCTCATCTGCCTCGGCGCGGCTATGACGACGCTCACGAGCGAGTTCTGGCTGGTGTACATGCGCTACTATCTGGACGCGGCGCGTCTGGGCGCCGGCGTGGTCGCCGGTATGGGCTTCATCGGCGCCGGTACGATCATCGTCACGCGCCGTCAACGCGTCAAGGGACTCACGACGGCGGCGGGCCTGTGGACGGTCGCGATCGTCGGCCTTGCCATCGGCGCGGGCTTTTACGAGGGCGGACTTCTGACCACGGGCCTGATCCTGCTGGCGGAGCTGCTGTTTTCCAAGCTGGAATACCACATTCTGGCCAACGCGCCGGAGGTCAACCTTTACATGGAGTATGAGGACCGTTCGGCGCTCGACCGCGTGCTCAAGCTCTACCGCGACCGGCAGGTCAAGGTCTCCAACATGGAGATCACCCGTCAGCCGGGCAACGAAAAGAACGACGCGGCCTGCGCGCTCTTCACGCTGCGTCTGAACAAGCGGTGCCCGGCCAGCTCGATCATTTCGGACGTCTGCGCGACGGACGGCGTCATCAACGTCGAGGAGATCTGACGGCCCGCCGTGCGCGGCGGAGAAAGGGAACGGGAATATGGATCAGAAAAAGAAACTGCGGCTGGTGCTGCTGCTCTCGTGGGCGACCTACATGGTGGCCTATCTGTGCCGCGTCAACATTTCCACGGCGCTCGACAAGCTGTCGGTCGGCCTGACGGTGAGCACGGAGTACCTTGGCATCGCGAGCTCCATCTATTTTGTCACCTATGCCCTCGGTCAGCTTATCAACGGAACGGTCGGCGACCGTGTGAACCTGCACCGCTTCCTGATGCTCGCGCTGGCAATGACGGGCACGATCAACGTGGTGCTCGCGCTGCAGCACTCCGGGCTGGTGTTTCTCATTCTGTGGGGCCTGAACGGCTTTTGCCAGTCGATGTTTTGGAGCACGCTGCTCCGACTGCTGGCGGCCTACTCGTTGCCCGAGCAGCGAAAGAGCATCTCGACGATCATGTCCACCTGCTCGGTGACGGGCTACCTAATCTCCTGGGTGATCCTGAGCAGCGTGTTCCAGCCCTGCACATTCCTGCCGTACTTCCTTGTGCCGGGCATCGTCGCGCTGCTGCTGATGTTGGCGTGGTATGTGATGTCGTGCAAAATGCCCTTTACGGCGGAGACGGGGGAAAAGAAAAACGCCCCGCCGCTGCCGCAGGTCGCGCGCGACTTCGTGCACGAAAAGCTGTTTGTGGTCTGTGCGCTGTGCCTGATGGTCGGCGCGATCCAGGAGGGGGCGGTGTTCTGGCTGCCCAAGATCTTCGAGAGCGTGCTGGAGCTCGGCAGCGGCTCGCTGCTCCTGCTGGTGATCATTCCCTTTGCAAAGCTGGCCGGTGTGTTTACGGCGCGCGCCATGTTGGGCGTGTTTCACGACAGCGTGCGCCATTCGCTCATGGCCATGCTGGCGGTCTCGTGCGTGATCACGGGCGTGATGATGGCCTGCGGGAACCGGACGTCGATCGTCACGGTGCTTCTGATCGCGGCGCTCATCGCCGTCATCAACGCGAGCAACTGGTACATGATCTCGTATCTGCCGATGTATTTTGCCAAGCGGAACATCGTCTCCACGCTTGTCGGCACGTTTGACTTTTCCACCTATGTCGGCGCGTCGCTGATGTCCGGCACGCTCGGCACGCTCCTCACGCGCTTCGGCTGGATCGCCCTGCCCTCGTGCTGGATGGCGCTGACCGTGCTGGGACTGGTGCTCTCCGTGCTCGGCGCGCGCGTTTTCCCGACCGTCCCGCCGGAGAAATACTGAGCCGACGGGCAGCTTTTTCGCATGTCCTGCCAAACATCCGCATACCCTCTACTAAAACAGCTTAGGGGAGGATATGCGGATGTTTTTGCATTTTCATCGCGGGAGGAAACGGGGCAAGCGGGAGATCGTGAAGCCGCGTTTTTTCGTCCTGCGGCGCAGGACGCTGACGTTCGGCGCGGCGCTGCTGATGGCGGTGGCAATCTTCGGCGCGGTGAACGCACCGGCCGCTGTGCGGACGTCCGCCGCGGTTCCGTCAAGATTTATGCGCAAAATTGTTTGCAGGCTCCGGCTGAATGAAGTCAGCCGGCAATAGAGGCGTCGTCCAG
>CAKTJA010000090.1 GCA_934567115.1 uncultured Oscillospiraceae bacterium | reverse complement strand
ATCAGCGCCCTTACGCCGTTTATGGGCTCCGGATTGCTGTCCAAAACAGTTGCAATTTCATCCAAAGTCAGCATATCGCTCAGGCCGTCGCTGCACAGGACAAAGCGATCCCCCGGCAGTATCTTTTGGTGCTGCATGGCTGGCTCTATGACCATCTCGGATGGCTCAATTCCAATGTATCGTCGGTAAAGATGGAAAGTACATCCCATTCTGCGGCGGATTGAACGTAGGGGAACAGGTCCGTCCCTGAGGTGACATCCGAGTAATAAGGGGTGTCTTCCGTATAGGAGTCCATGCCGAAACCCTCAGAGAGCATGGCAATCCACTCGCCTCTCGTTACAGCGCCGGCATCCTCTTCCTGCCCGCAACCGTTGAGAGGAAGCAGGTTCGCCACCAAAACAAACAGTAATAACAAAGAAATGATCTTCCTCTTCATGGTCGCACCCTCCACACATTTTTATATAATTCGGGCCTTCTGCCCGTTGCATTCATAGTCTTGCGTCTGCGGGATGCTCTGCATCCCGCAGACGCAAGAAGATCAGATAAACTGGCTTGCGGCATTGGACTGAAGAGTTCCTTCAGTCGTTTCATAAATCGTATCATTGAGCCAGTCTCCAAACCTTGTGTACTATCCAAGCCACTGCAATTCAAAAATCGTCGCACAGTGCATTGTAAAGAAACCGGGCCGTATGAATCCTCACTCTGTTTCAGGTATAAGTGGCAACATGGATAGCTGGGAGCTGCTGTGATCCGGAAAGACATTCCAAGCTGCATTTCATTTGCAGCCTGCAATTTCCCTTGCTTGGATGTTGCCAATATAGCGCGAAACCCCACGATTCCAAACGAGAATATAAAAAACTAAGAAAAAATTGTCAAAATTTAACACCTGGGATCAAATGCTTTTGTATGCGGTAATAGGTAATCTTCTGCCAAACAATCAGAGCTTTTGATATACGATATGAGAGCATTGTTTTTTTCATAATCATCCGTTCAGCGGCACATATGGTGGTAAATAGATCGTCAGACCACCAAATATATAATGATTTTGTATGGTAAAATGCTTCGGAAGGGACGGCGGCTTTGTGGAATACGAGAAGTCCCTTGTCTATCGGGGGTAACATTTCCGGCATTCGCACGGACGCGCCTCTGCCGGCGCGAAAGAGCGGGAAACGCGTCGGACTTCGGGGGGATCCGGCATGGTATTTCTTGACTTTGTGGCCCGAACGGCTTATAGTATCCCTGAGAATAACGCGAAGAGGTTATGCCATGAAACGCTTTTTTTCCCTGCTTTTAGCGGCGGCGCTGCTGCTCTGTCTGCTGCCCGGCTGCTCGCCGTCCGCCGCGCCGGGCGGCGATGCGGCGACCGTCGCCTTTACCGATTCCCTCGGACGCACGGTGCAGCTTCCGGAGGAGATCACCCGCGTTGCGCCGAGCGGCGCGGTCGCCTCCATGATCCTTGCGACCATCGCGCCTGAGTACATGGTGTGCATCAGCGCGTCGCCCTCCAGCGCGCAGCTTCCCTATCTGGCGGAGGAGCTGATCCGGCTGCCGACCACGGGGCAGATGTACGGCTCAAAGAGCACGCTCAATCTGGAAACGCTGCTTGCCTGCGCGCCGCAGGTCATCATCGACCTTGGCGACCGCAAGGAAAACATGGCTGCGGATCTGGACGCCCTGCAAAAGCAGACCGGCATTCCCGTCATCTTCCTTGAGGCGGACGTTGCGCATATGGAGGAGATGTACCGCACCCTCGGCTCCATCCTTTCCGGGAAGGCCGGGCGCGGCGGCGAGCTTGCGGACTTTGCCGCGCAGACCGTTGCGCTGGCGGCTGAGAACCGGGGCAGGATCGCGGACGCGGAGCGCGTGCGGGTGATGTACACCTCTGGAACGTCGGGACTGGACACCAATGCGCTCGGCTCGACACAGGCACAGGTGCTTGAGCTTGTCGGCGCGGAGAACGCCATCGTCGTCCCGGAGGTCAGCAATCGGGGCGGCGGGAACCCCGTCAATCTGGAGCAGCTCTACAATTTTGATCCGGAGGTCATCCTCTTCTCCGCCGGCAGCATCTTCGGCAGCGTCGCGGACGAGAGCGCGTGGGGCCAGCTTTCCGCCATTCGCGGCGGACGGTATTATGAGATCCCCAATCTGCCGTACAACTGGCTTTCCAATCCGCCGTCCATCAATATGCTCCTTGGCGTGTGGTGGCTGGGGAACCTGCTTTATCCGCAGTATTACGACTATGACATGAAGGCGAAGGCGCAGGAGATATTCTCGCTTCTCTGGGGATATGAGCTTACCGACGAGGAGGCGGACGCCATGCTGGCGAATTCCGCGCTCAGGGGCGCGGCGCGATGAGGCTGAGGACTGTTTTGCTCCGCGCGGTCCTGCTGGGCGCGCTGCTTTCGCTGATGACCGCTGGCGCGCGGGCGGACGCGGTGACGGATACCGTCAGCGTCTGCATTGGCTACTTCGGCTGGAGCGAGGAGCAGTACGTTGAGAAGGCGGTCTACCACTGGAGCGAGCTGGACGACTGGTACGGCGGCGCGCTTGACACGCATGAGGTCGTCTACTCCTACTACAACGGCTCGCGCACCTATCTTGCGCTCGGCCGGGGCTTCTACGTCCGGGACCTTCTGGAGTATGCGGGCGTGGACCTCAGCTCCATCGCCTCCATCGATTTTTTCACCAGAGACCACACGCGCGGCGCGTACCGCTCCTTTACCGGAAAGGCGCTTTTTGATACGCCGCGCTATTATTTCCCCTATCTTGCGGCGAATGAGGAGACCGGCGAGCTTTACTCCGCCGACGGCGGAGACGATCTCTGGGTCGGCGCGCAGCGGGTCGAGGCGATGCTCGCTCTTGAGGATTATACGCAGTGGGACGCTGTCGGCGTGGAGTTTGAGGCGCTGGCAAGCAGCGACCTGTACTCCACCGGCAGCCGCTTTCACCTGTTTTTCGGACAGGCCTCGCCGGAGGAGCGGGCAACCAGCTCGGCGGCGAAATACGTCTATAAGATCCTGGTCACCTTTGCCGGCGCGCCGGTGCTCTCGACCGACGAGACGGACCTTTCGCTTACGGTCGGCAGCGACCACGCGCTGCATGTTTCCGTTTCGGCGGAGGACGAGCTGCTCGACGGCTATGTGAGGGAGAATCTTACATGGACGTCGAGCGACGAGAGCGTTGTCCGGGTGGACGGAAACGGGAATCTGATCCCGGTCGGCGAGGGGACGGCGACCGTCACGGTCGGCTACGGAAGCTCGCGCACGACCGTTGAGGTCCGCGTCGGCGGCGGCGCGGGCGGCGGGGGAGAGGCCCCGTCCGCCGGCGGAGAGTCGGCGGAGGAGACCGGGACGGCGAAGCCCTCCGGAGTTTATATCCTCACCGGCGGCGTACCGGAGCGGGAGGACCGTCCCGCCGGCGTCGCTGCGGGAGAGAGGATGGGCGACGGGAGCACGCAGCTTGTGCTTGCCCCGCCGGAGAGGGCGCCGGTCATGCCGACGCTTGCCGCGCTTGCGCTGTGCGCGCTGCTCGGCTTTGTGTATGGAATTTTGCGCTACAGAAGATTAAGATAAAACGAGGTGTCACTATGCCTGTTGCAACGACGGAAGCTTCCTTCCGCATCCACGACGTGCTTCGCGCGGTGTCCTCCGCGCTGGAAACGCCCGTGGTCATCGTGCTTATTTTCTTTCTGCTCTCCGCCGCCGTGCTTACCGGCTGGCTTATCGCGGAGTATTTTACCGAGCGCCGACAGCTCAGGGTCGCGCTGCCGAAGCTTCTGGAGGAGCTGCGCACCGCTCCGGACCGCGCGGCGGTCATTGAAGCGAGCGGGCTGCTGCGCCGCCAGAGAGACGCGCTGCTCGAGCTGACCCGCCATCCCGATTTCACCGGTGAGATGCGCGAGGCGCTTGCCGTCAGGCTCCTTGAGCAGGAGCAGGAGCGCTGCGATAAGATCGTCAGGCTCAGCGAGCTGATCGCGCGTCTGGCCCCGATGTTCGGTCTGCTCGGCACGCTGATCCCGCTCGGCCCCGGCATCATCGCGCTCGGGCAGGGCGATACCTACACGCTTTCCACCTCGCTTCTCACCGCGTTTGACACCACCGTGGCGGGCCTTGTCGCGGCGGCGTTCGCCACCGTCATCTCCACCGTTCGGCGCGGCTGGTACCGCGAGTACGCCTCCATTCTGGACGCGGTGAGCGAGGTCCTGCTTGAGGTCGAGAAGGCGGGTGAGCGCGTATGAGCCGCCTTCGTTCGAGGACCCTTTCGCGCCGCGCGGAGGATGCGCCCGTCGATCCCATGAGCTCAATCGGAAACCTTGCCGACGCGATGCTCGTGCTGGCGGTGGGCATCATGCTTGCGCTGATCCTTAACTGGAACGTGGACATTTCCGTGCCGCAGAGCGAGCAGCCCGCCGACCCCATTCCCTTCGAGCAGGAGGACCTTACTGAGGCTCCCGACGATTCCCGGGTTTTCGACGGCGGCGAGCTGGAGGAAATGGGGACCGTCTACTTTGACGCGGCGACCGGGACCTACTATATTGTCCAGAAGTAAAGGAGTGCGGCCGATGAAACGACTCTGTTCCGCTTTTCTCGCTCTCGCGCTTGCGTTCACGCTCCTGCCGCCCGCTTCGGCGAAGGCCGAGGCGTGGGACGGCAGCGTTGACGTCTCGTGGTACGACCCCGGCGCGAGCGAATACTATCTCTCCACCCCGGCGCAGCTTGCCGGGCTTGCCGCGCTCGTCAACGGCATGGCCGATCCGGACGCTCCGCAGATCGTCGGCGACGGATCGCTTCTCAAGAGCATCCGCGTGGACGACGTGCTGCTTGTCGGCGCGGGCGGCGGCAATGTGTCCGACACTGTTTACACCAGCGACATCGACTTTGCCTATAGGACCGTTTACCTCACCGCCGATCTCGACATGGGCGGCGTGTACGACGCGGAGACGGGCGCATGGTCCGGGCCGAACTGGACGCCCATCGGCGGCAAGTTTCCGATGCTGCCCGCCGAGGCGGAGGGCGACTGCCTGACGCTCGACACGCGCTTCAACGGCGTGCTCGACGGGCAGGGGCACACGATCTCGAATCTTTACTGCGACCGCTACGCCGCCAAGGGCTTTCCCTACAGCATGGCGGTGGGGCTTGTCGGCTTTCTCGGCGGCGCGTGTGAGAACAATCCCGCGATCACGGCGGATTTTGAAAACGGCTGGCAGCCCGCCGTGCGCGATCTTGTCATCGCCTCCGGCTCGATTTACGGCCGGCGCATGGTCGGCGGCGTGGTGGGGCGCATCGGCGAGACGGCGAACGGCGTGATCGTAGAGGGCTGCGCCAACCGCGCACAGGTGCGGAACACCGATTCCAAGGGCGTGGGCGGCATTGTCGGCAGCGCCTGGGGCGGCGGCTTTATCCGGAACTGCTACAACACCGGCGCGGTGTCCACCACCTACACCTGCCCCGCCGGCGGCATCCTCGGCACCAATACCGGCATGGACGTTTACAACTGCTACAACGTCGGCGTGATCGACACGCACGGCGCGTCCTACGGGCGCGGCATCGGCGGACACGACTCCGGCTCCTACACGGTGGAGAATTGCTATTACCTCTCGGGCTGCGACGACGACCCGAGGTCGA
>CAKTJA010000089.1 GCA_934567115.1 uncultured Oscillospiraceae bacterium | reverse complement strand
CTGCTTATCCGGAGAGACGGAAAACGACCCGGTCTTTTCGTTGTGGAACGGACACAGCCCGAAATAATTCGCGCCCTTTTTCGTCAGCGCGACATAGCTGCCCACGACGTCTACAATGTCGCTGCGCGCGATCAGCTCGTCAAGAAAGCTCTGCGGGAAGGCCATGGCACGTCTCCTTTCCGGCCGGAAGGCGGCACGATTTCGTACAATATTTACTTATACGCCGCGTTTTGCCGGTTTCCTCTTTTTTACGAAAAAAATTTTTTCGTAAAGCATAAAATCCCATAAAAATCAGGAAATTTTTGTCCGCCGCAATTTGACAGGGCGCGAAGGATGCGGTATACTGACGAAAAAACCGGCGCTGGGAAAGGGGCCGATCGTTTGAAAATACAGCTTATCTCCATTCGGCTGGAACGTCCCTTTACCGACGACGAGGCGTCCCGGCTGCTGGAGTTTGTTCCGCCGGAACGCCGGCAGCGTCTTGCGAACCTGAAGGACCCCGTGCTCGGGCACGAGCCGATCTGCGCCTACGCCGCGCTTCGGCTTGGGCTGAACGCGCTCTACGGCTGGCGCGAGCTTCCGGCGCTCTCCTATAATAAATACGGAAAGCCGGGCTTTCCGGAGCACCCCGATGTTCAGTTCAACATCAGCCATACGCGCGGGGCCGTGCTCGTCGGCATTCACGACCGACCCATCGGCGTGGACATCGAGCGTATCCGCCCGGTCAGCGAGCGCACGATGCAGCGTCTTGCGGGCGCCGTGACGGAGCGCGCCTTTTTTGAAAGCTGGACGCGCCGGGAAAGCCGCGGAAAATGGGGCGGCGCGGGCCTTGCCGCGATGCGGGAGGAGGACTCGCCGACCATGCTCGGCGAGCGCTTCGAGTATATCGACACCTTCCCCGGCTACGTCGCCTGCATCTGCACCCATTCGGACGACCCGATCGAAAAGATCCACCGCTTCAAGCTCAACGACATTACATAGGCCGCCATGCGTCCGCGCGGCTCCGAAGCATCGCAGAATAAGGGGACCGCTCCGCATGCGGAGCGGTCCCCTTGCCGCGTCAAAGCAGGTTTTTCCGCGCGTTTCCCGCGCGCCGCGTCAGCCCTTCGTTCGCTCTTCGCCAGCGCTCCCCTTCTTGAGCAGCATGCTCGCGCCCGCCCACAGAAGAAATACGCCGAAGGGCTTGCGGAGCAGCGCGATGTCGATCGACGTAGCCGCCCAGGCAGCCGCCGCAGCCGCAAGCGTCCCCACCGGGATCGCCGCGCGCATGACCCCGCCTTCAAGATAGCCGTTTTTCCTGTGCTCGATGAGCGACATTCCGGCCGTCGGCAGAAAGTAGAGCAGGTTGACGCCCTGCGCCTGCGCCTGATCCACGCCGAGGAAAAGCGTCATAATAAGAAGCAGCAGCGTGCCGCCGCCGATGCCCCACGCGGAGAGGATCCCCGTGCCGAAGCCGGCGAGCGCGGGAAGCAGCCAGTCCGTCATGCCGCACCTCCCTCAAGCAGATAGCGTACGCCGCCGTAAAGCAGAAACAGCGCAAAGATCCGCCTCAGCCAGATATTCGGGACCTTTCGGAAAAGCTTGCCTCCGACGAAGCCGCCCGCAAGCCCGCCGATCAGGTACGGCAGCGCGGACACGACCGACAGCCCCGTTCTCCAGCAGTAGAGCGCCGCCGACACGACGCACATCGGGAAGATGACCGCCACGCAGGTCGCGAACGCCTTTTTCTCCTCCACCCCGGCCCACTTCGTCAGCAGCACGAGCAGCGGAATGCCGCCTCCGCCGCCGAACAGGCCGTTCACCGTACCCGCAGTCAACCCGCTGAGCCGGTATTTCGTCTCCTTGCGCACGATCCTCACCCGCCTTATGTAAGAAGCGGCAGCGCCGCTTCTTTTTACTTTTTGCGGAAGCTCTGGCAGTCGGTGCACTGATCCATGGTGGGATTGGTCTCGTGGGTGCCGACCTGAATGGCGTTCAGGCCGCAGTACTGCTGGCTCTGGCAGTGGTTGGCGCAGGAAGTGACCTCGCACTTGATGGAATGATTGGGGGTGCAGGTGCAGCCGCTGTTCGTGTAATCAGACATGAAAAAACTTCCTCCTGTATAGTTTGGCGCGAAGCGTATGCGATCGGTCCGCGCTGGCAGTAGTCTGTGCATTTTTTCTGCGGCTATTCCATTTTTCCGATTTAAAAATTTCTTCCCGCGCCGCCCGCTTGACAGGGAAAATTTTTCCATGCTATACTTTAAAAAACCGTGACCGCAAGAGCTGTCCGGGCTTTGCGCGCGGCATTCTTCATACTTGGGAGGGGTACAGCTATGTGGGATCTGATCTGGCCGGTCCTGCTCATCGTCGCCGCCAACACCTTCTATCAAATCGCGGCAAAATCCACGCCGCAAAGCGTCAACGCCTTCGCGTCGCTCAGCATCACCTATATTGTCGGCGCGGTCCTTGCCGTGGCGATGTTTTTCCTGACGGGCGGGCGGCGCTTTTTTGACGCGCTCGGTCAAACGAACTGGACGGCGTGGGCGCTCGGCGCAGCCATCGTGGGGCTGGAGTTCGGCAGCATCTGCCTCTACCGCGCGGGCTGGAAGCTCGGCGTGGGACAGCTCGTTTCAAGCGCGCTGCTCACCTGCGTGCTTCTGCTCGTGGGATTTCTTCTGTATCACCAGAGCGTCAGCGCGAAGCAGCTTGTCGGCGCGGCTGTCTGCCTCGCCGGCGTCTGGCTCATAAGCGTGTAAGGCGCGCGCTCCGCGCAGTCCGGCAAAAACGGGGACCTTATCTGCCGGCGCAGTGTCATTAAGTTAAGCGTTTTTTGACAGAACGCTGCGGAAAACAGAGGCTTATTTTTTCTGAATTGTTGAGAAAACCACCCAAAACATAAAAATTAAGAACCGGGGCGGAATGCCCCGGTTCTTTTGCGTCATCTTCGTCAGGTCAGTCGTTTACGACGTTGATCTGGCACATCTTCATCGTCTCAAGCGCGTGACGGTGGCTCTCCGGCGTAACGCCGGCGCAGCACGCGGCGTCCACCGTGATGGGCGCTTCCGGCATCGCCGCCTTAAAGAGCAGCGCGTTCGACACGACGCAGATATCGGTACACAGGCCGACCAGCTCAAGCTCCAGCGCCTCCTGCGCGCGCTCGACCATCAGCATGCCGGCAAGACGGTTGGAGCCGAAGGTCGGCTTGTCGATGACCTCCGCCTTCCCCGCCGCCTCGGCGATCTGCTCGTTGAGCTGCCAGCCGTGCGTCCCCTCGATGCAGTGCTCGACCGGGAGCTTGCGCCCCTCCTGCGTGTCAAGATAATTTTCATAGTGCGTGTCGCGCGTCAGATAGATGTTCCACGGATCGTACTGCTTGATCTTCTCCACGACCTTCGGTACAATGGCCTGCGCCTCCTTCGTACCGAGCGAGCCGTCAATAAAATCGTTCTGCATGTCGATCACAACCAGAATTTTACGCATGGCAGCGTCCTCCTTTTGTATCGGAGCGTCCGCTCCGTATTGAAATATGCCCCCTCAGCCAAGCGCGCCGCGCGGCGTTACCTTGCCGCCAGAAGCGCCGCGCCGATCACCCCCGTGCGATAGCCGAGCGTACACAGCTCGATGCGCGTGTGCCGCGCCGCGTACGGCGCTCCATAGCTGAGTCTGCGGACCCTCTCGCGCAGCGGGATAAGCAGCGCCTCGCCCTGATTCGCCACTCCCCCGGAGAGCGCCACGACCTCCGGAAAGAAGATGTTCACAAGATTGGCGACGCCGCACGCCAGACTGTCAAGGTACCGCTCGACCACCCCCTGTGCGGCCGCGTCGCCGCGCCGCGCCGCCGTAAAGGCCGTGCAGCCGTCCACCCCGCCGCTCTCCTCCGCTGCGGCGTGCATCAGGCTGGACGGGTCCGCCGCCATCGCCCGCTTCGTTTCGCGGATCAGCGCGGTCGCGGAGGCGTACGCCTCAAAACAGCCGCGCCGCCCACAGGTGCACGGCTCCCCGCCCTCGCGGATGACCATATGGCCCAGCTCGCTCGCCGCGCCGGTATACCCGGTGAGCATTTTCCCTCCGAGCACAACGCCCCCTCCAACGCCCGTTCCGAGGGTGACGACGACCGCGCTCTCCGCGCCCTTCGCGCAGCCGGCCAGCGTCTCCGCAAGCGCGGCGACGTTTGCGTCGTTCCCCAGCCGGAGGGAGAGGCCGGTCCGCTCTTTCATAGCGGCGCGCAGATCAAATTTTTCCCAGTTCAGATTATTGGCGTAAAGCACCCGGCCGCTCACATCGTCCACCGTCCCCGGGCAGCCGAGGCCCACGCCGCCCAGCCGGTCCGCTTCAACGCCTTCGCGGAGCGAATCGATCACCGCCGCGATCCCGTCGCAGATCGCGTCGGCACCCCGTTCGACCTGCGTGGGGCGGGATGTTTCGCGCAGGATCTCTCCCTCCCCGTTCACAAGAGCGCCCTTGATGTTTGTTCCGCCAAGATCAATGCCGATGTAGCGCATGGAACCTTCCTCCCAAAATCCGCAGTTTTTTCTATTGTACGCGCCGCGCGGAAAAAAAGCAAGCGTCAGCTGCGCTCGCCGAGCGCCTCCTCCAGCTTTTCCAGCGCCCGCTTCTCAATGCGCGATACATAGCGCGGAAACTATTGTAAGCGATTCCGTCTTGAAAATCGCGCCGTCCGAGGCGGCGCAAAACATCGGCATAACTGCATTTATCCCGCCGGCGGAAGCCCTGTGAAGCGGAATTGGATGATGATTTCTTTGTTCTCCGTCAGCTCGATCCGCTCAATTAAACTTACCAGCAGTTCCCGATTGGTGTAAGCTGTGCTGAGAAATCGCCGCACCAGCTCCTTCGCCCTGTCCGCCTGGCTGACAGGGTTTTTCTGCCGCTGCTGCAATTCCCGGATCCGTTCCTCCAGCCGTCCCCGCTCGTCTTTCAGGCGGGCGAAGATGCGTTGGAAGTCCGCCTCCGGCAACAGTCCGGAAAGCCGGTCGGTGTACATTCGGTCGAGGTTCTCCGTCAGATTGGCGGCCTTGCTTTGCAGTGCGGCGATCTCCGCCGCCGTCCTGTCCTCCTGTGACGCTTCCTTCACTGCTCTTTCCGCAGCGGGGAGTAGTGCTTCCTCAGTCAGACAGCCCTCGCAGACCTCTCGCACCTTGGCGATCACCGCGTCCGTCACCGTCTTCTCTTTGACGCAGTGTGCGGTGCAGGCGCTGTTTTTGGTGAACCGCTGATAGGTGCGGCAGACGAAGTACAGCACATCCTCCCCTTTGGCGTTGGGGCGGTTCAGCACCGCCAGCGGATAGCCGCACTCATGACAGAAGATCAGGCCCTTCAGCGGAAAATCGTAGGTGCGGCTCCGGGTATGCTTGCGGCTGTTTATCAGCATTTTTACCTTGCGGAAGCTCTCGGCGTCGATCAGAGGCTCATGCGTGTTCTCGACCACCACCCAGTTTTCCCGCTCCTGATGCAGACATTTCTTGGATTTGTAGCTGATCTTCACCTGCCGTCCCTGCACCATATTGCCGATGTAGGTCTCATTTTGCAGCATATCGGAAATACGCTCGCTGCTCCACAGCCCCGCGTAGGGGCCTTTGCGCCCCACGTTCCAGCCGCAGTAGGCAGCCGGAGCCGGGATGCCCTCCCCGTTCAGCGCGGCGGCGATCCGGCGGCAGCTGATACCCTCCAGC
>CAKTJA010000088.1 GCA_934567115.1 uncultured Oscillospiraceae bacterium | reverse complement strand
TGCCATGTATGAGGGGAAAGATCTTGAGCCTTATCGATTAGGAGTGTTTATATATTTGACACCCCGAAACGTAGATCATATGCCATTAATTAAAGCGATTGATGAGCTTTGCAAAAAGGAGGATAAGTATATAGAAAGTGATTACCGTACCCTTCTCAGCGAAGCACAAAAGGTTTTGCACGGAAATTGGCTGATGGTAAAATCAGAACTGACACTTTGGGAACACGAAGAGCGTCAACGGGACAAACGCTATAAAGCGCTTAAGTACGAGCGAAGCGTAGACTGAAAAGCTTTGGACGCATATGCCCTATTGGCTGGTAGAATAACTTAAGCATATCTATTCGACACGTTATACATACAAAGAGCACTTCGCTTGCGCGAAGTGCTCTTTGTCTACTAAACACAGGAAGGAGACCATGACATGGATTTTTTCTGCAAGCCGGGCGAAACGTGGTATTTTGACGGGCGGACGGAGGTCGGCGTCAGGGGCTATGTCCTCGACTTCAACGGAGAACCGCTCGTCGTTCTGGATCGCTTTCTCCCGTGCTGCATCTGCGATGACGAGGCTGAAAGCCTGTCCTCCGCTGGGCTGCTGTATCAGGCCGTGAGGCTCAGCTGCTTCAAGGATAACTTCACCCGCGAGAAGCAGCGCAGACAAAAAGAGAAAAAGCTGCTCTGCGACCGCTGCGGTCATCGCCTCTCGCTGGATGTGACCGAAACGCAGGAATACATGCTGTCGGAAGACGGCGGCGCGGCGGACCTTGCCCTGTTCCAGCTGGAGCAGCCCTCCTCAAGGCGGACGCGGCTGTGGTGCCACAACTGCGGCAAGGAATTCCCCCACCGTCTGATCGGCGGGGCGGCCGGCCTCACGAAGGTCGTCAGAATGTAGGATCGCCCCAAAAAGTTATCCACAGGGCAAAATCTTCTGAAAACGCGGAAAATGCGTTGCTTTTTACTTGAAATCGTGGTAAAATAAAACAAAAAGAATTCATTTAAAGGAGATGGCATTGATGAAGAACAATAAGACCGCGCTCGCCATTCTGCTGGCTGCCGCGCTGGCAACCGGCGGCGGCATCTACTACGCGAACCGGGTCTACATCCCCGCGAAAAATGCGGAGGCCGCGGCGGAGCTGCGCGCGCAGCGTGAGGAGCTTCAGGCTCAGCAGGACGCGCAGGCCCCCGAATACGACTATCAGATCGAGGAGATCGCCGCCGGAGAGATCTCCCTCGACGGCGGCAGCGCGGACGTGACCGGCAGAAAGAGCAATGTGACCGTCACCACGGATGAGAACGGCGAGAAGTGGATCCATCGCGACTGGGGCGCCGTGGATGTGTCGAAGCTCGACAAGTACGACGAGGAGCCGGATCGCGGCAGCACCGCCAACATGGGCAGCGGCGGCGGAGAGCTGGAGCTTGACGAGGACGGCGTGTATCGCGGCGACCACCCGATGGAGCCGACCGGCGGCAGCGGCAATAATGGCGGCGATCCGTCCAAGAGCGACGGCAGCGGCGGCTCCGGGAACAACGGGGATAACGGTTCCGACGACACCGGCAATGGTGGGAACGGCGGTCCCGGGAGTGGCGATTCCGGGAATGGCAATAGCGGTTCCGGTGGTTCCTCCGGAGACGGCGGAGGCGGTAACACCGGCAACGGCGGCTCTGGTTCCTCAGGGAATGGTGGTTCCGGGAACAACGGGAACGGCGGTTCCGGAAGCAATGGCGGGAACAGTGGTTCCTCGGGCGGCAGCTCTTCGCCTGAATGGGGCGAGCGGCGCACCAATCCCGATACGGGCAAGGAGGAGGTCTACGTCCCCGGCTTCGGTTGGCAGGAGCCAACCGGCGGAAAAAGTGAGAGTGTTCATATCGGCGAACTTTCCGGAGAGTACTACGGAAGCTTCGGCTGAGGGGCATTGCTCAGATAACCCCAAAAGAGTTAAATCATAGCATGAAATCTGTTTAAGCAGTCTGAAAAGGCTTGCCGCTGTTTTCCGTAAGCGGCAGGCCTTTTCATTCTGTCCTGAAACAGG
Source organism: uncultured Oscillospiraceae bacterium (assembly GCA_934567115.1). Lineage (GTDB taxonomy): Bacteria > Bacillota > Clostridia > Oscillospirales > Oscillospiraceae > Hominicoprocola. Next base: position 3,761 of record CAKTJA010000088.1, on the reverse strand, counting down.
AAAGGAGACCCAATGAAGAAGCGAAAGCGGATCCTTACATTTTTTCTCGCTCTCGTCCTCGCACTGCCGCTCTGTCTGCCGGCATCTGCGGAAGGAGACGGCAACATAGACGGCGGAGGCGGCAATACCGGCGGCGCGCTGGGCAGCCAGAACCAGTGGAAGGGGGAGGACGGCGTGCGCATCTCCGTCGTCAGTCTGCAAAACGGCGCGCGCGTCGCCACCTTTGATTGGAGCAACTATGATGAAAGCGGTGTGGAATTTCATTTTGGCAAAAAAAGCAAGCTGGACTACAGGAGCGGCGCAGAACTGAAATCCTTCATGGCAAGCTATGACTATACAATTCCGGACACACGCATGCCGACCATCGTCCCGACCTCCGGGCGCAACAACATCCCGGCGATCAAGCGCTACTTCACAGACAGAGTGGTGCTGAACGTCATCGCGGCGCAGGCGGGTCTGACGTTTGACGAGCTGGTCGGGGGCGATTACAAGCTGCTGCTCGAGCCGATGGCGTATTTCTGGTTCAAGGGGATCAAGATCGCGGCGACCGCGACGGAGGCCGCGTACTACAGCGTGCAGGCCGGCGTGGATGCGGGCGGGCACGGCCTGAAGTACTACATGGGTCGGCTGACGCACCAGAATCTGCCGCTTGCGATGTTTCTCGAGCGGGACGACACGGAGCTGAATCTGCCGCAGAAGCCCTCCTCCATCCCGGAGAGCGGGAAGCGCACGGAGGCGGAGATCATCGACTACCTCGGCATGGGGGTCATCACCTTCGTCGAGCCGCCGCCCCCGGAGCCGAGCGAGTACGATTATGAGTTCCGCACGAACACGGACGTCATCATCACCTTCCCCATCCACAACTCGGGCGAGGCGGCTATCACTCCGGACGACGAGGCGGTCGTGACGCTGGACCTCGGCACGGAGATCTGTCATAAGGATTTCATCTGTCCGGAAAATCGTACGCAGCTCGTGTGGGTGCGCTGGCGCACGCCCTCCACGCCGCAGGAGCTGACGATGACCGCGACGGGCGCGGGCGACGGCGTGACGCTGCATGTGAAGGTGTATGAGCTGGAGGAGAAGGTCCCGCCCGATCCGACGTATTATGACAGCGGCAGCGGCTTCACACTCGCGGAGGCTCCGGACTACGGCAGCAATACCAGCGCGGAGTGGGGCGAGTGGTTCGCCGAGTGGAAAGGCTACAGCGGACGGCACGGCAGCTACGACGACGGCTATTGGTGGTGTGATGGCGTGACCTGCAGGAAGCACGGCTACTGGCACTGGTATTATGTGGGCTACAGCGCGTCGCTGACCGCGCGCTTCGAGCTGACGCCGGACAGCCGCTGCCAGACGGCCTATGAGAGCCGGCAGTTCGGGACGGTCATGCCGTCCGGCTACGGCGTGCAGGCGAAGCTTCAGGTGTCCGTGACGGCGGGCGACGGCGTGGATCCCTACGACGTCACGCCGATCCAGTACGCGGTGGCGACCTTCCCGGAGTTTGGCTACGGGACCTATAATCGTTTTCTGGAGAGCACGAACAATCTTATGTGGCGCTTCAAGAAGAACCCGTTTTCGTACTACAGCAGCCGCGTGCATTTTACACCGCTGTGGTATCCTGACAACACGGATTATCCGGTGGTGCTGTGCGCGTTCGACGCGTGGACGCCGGGCGGGCACCTGTACGCGACGCGGAAGGAGCAGCTTCACATTTTCAGCAGCTGTCTGGACGACTGGTATATTCATAACGTGTCGTGAGCGCGGAAAAACTCCCGCTTGACTTTTCGTCAGGCGGGAGTATAATCTGAAAATAGAAAGGGCGCTGTTGTATGGCAGTTAACCCTCACATCATGCTAATCTTTCGTTAGCCGTTCGGGGTCCAGCCGAGCGGCTAACACGCTTTTTAAAGGCGCGTAAACGGAAAACTCCCGCTTGACTTTTCGTCAGGCGGGAGTATAATCTGAAAATAGGAAGGGCGCTGTTGTACGGCAGTCAGCCCTCACAGAATCAGAACAGAATCAATCTATGCTGACCGTTTGGGTGCGAGCCAAGCGGTCAGCACGCTTTTGGGGATATGTAGAGCATAACCGCAAGGGCTATGGCAAGGCATACCAGAAAGCGAAGGAGCTGTGCTCCGCGCCCGTTTCCCATCAGCATCACCCCCTTCCCGGAAGGGAGCGGCTAACCGCCGTGTACAACAGCGCCGAGCACATCATAGCACGCGCACATCCCGGCTGTAAAGAGGGAGCGCGGAAAAAGCAGGAAAAGAACGTCGTCCGATCAACGATCGGGCGGCGTTTTTTTATATTCAAAAATCAGAAGGAGGAACAGTGTATGAAAGATGAAAGAATCCGGCCGCAGGTCAGAGCGCCGGCAGAGGACATGGAGACGGGACCGGTCGGACGGGTATCCTACGCAAGCGGGGAAACGTATTCCTTTATGGATGCAAAAGAGTACATCGAATGCATCCGCGAGGAGCTGCCATACCGTGCGACGACCGGCTTCCGCTTCGAAACGCTGACCGGTGAAGGCGCTGTGCGCAAGGCCGTGTACGACGAGGTCTTCAACCTCTATGGAGAGGAAAACCCCGGAACACCGGAGGACTATGCCGCCGATCCGTTTCGTGCGGAGGCGGAGCGAATGATGGCGGAAGGGCCGTGCTTCCCGGAGGAGGCGGGACCGGAGCTGTTTGACTGAAAAGGCAACATGAGGAGGAAACGAATATGAACAGAGTGTTCCTGACAGGCAGGCTCACGAAAGCGCCGGAGCTGCGGCGCACGGAAAAGAGCGGGAAATTCGTCGCGACGCTGCGCATCGCGGTGGACAGGCCGCGCACGGACGGGCAGGCGGATTTTCTGAATGTGACGCTGTGGGAGAAGGCGGCGGAGAACGCCTGCCGGTACCTTGAAAAAGGCGCGCTGGTGGCGGTGGAGGCGCACCTGTCGCAGCGCACGGTGGAGACGGAGGACGGGCGGCGCGACGTCGTGGATGTGGCGGCGGATCGCGTCGAGTACCTTTCGCATGGCGCGGAGCGCGGAGGGGCCGAGCCTTGAGGCGGAGAAGATACGCGGCGGCAGCGCTCTATCTGGCGCTGCTGCTTTTTCTGTCTCTGGAGCTGGCGGGAAACGGCGACCTCCTGCTCACCGGGGGGAGCGCGGCGTGCACGCCGCATCCCGCGCGGCTGCTGCGCCATGTGCTGGGGACGGCCCGTGCGCTGCGTCTGTTTCTCGGCTTTGCCGGCGTGGGCCTGTTCTTGACGCTGTGGGCGCTGTTCGGACGTGTGCATGTGGACTGCCGCTCGGACGAGTATGAGGTCGTGCCCGGATTTTCCGTGCCCGTACCGGAGGGGCAGGGCCAGCACGGCACGGCGTGGTGGATGCCCCGCAGGGACGCCGGGCGGGTGTTCGGCACGGCGCGGACGTCCGGGGCAGCGAGGCTGCCGGCCGATCTGGCCGAGCGCTACCGCGAGGAAAGGGGGAGCATCTATGCGGCGGAGAAACGGGAATGAGACGCCGCGCGGCGGCTTGGTCGTCGGCATGACGCGGGACGGACGGCACGCCTACTATACGCCGTCCGACACGCACAGCCTTGTGATCGGGACGACGCGCAGCGGCAAGACGCGGAGCCTTGTCCTCCCGTCCGTCGGGCTGACCGCCATGGCGGGTGAAAACATGGTCCTTGTGGACATGAAGGGCGAGCTGCACGCCTATACGCTGCCGCAAGGCATGACGGAGATCCCCGACTTTGCCTTTGAGGGCTGCTCC
>CAKTJA010000087.1 GCA_934567115.1 uncultured Oscillospiraceae bacterium | reverse complement strand
GCACAAAAGGATCGGAAAAAACACGGCGGGAACATAGTTCATCACCTTGATCTTCGTCATTCCCAGCATGTTGAAGCTCAGCGCGATGATGAGCAGCGAGCCGACACACTTCATCTCCGCGATCACGACCTCGGTAAGGTACGGCTGGAGGAACGACGCGCCGAGCGTGATAAGACCCTGATAGAGAAACACCGCTACGCCGGACAGCGCCACGCCCACGCCCATGGTCGAACCGTAGACGATGGAGGTAATGCCGTCGAGCGTCGATTTGGCGTAAAGCGTGGAATGGTCGCCGGTCAGTCCGGAGTCCAGCGCGCCCATGACCGCCATCGCCCCAACGCAGAACAGAAGCGAGGCGTTTACAAAGCCCTCGGAAACGGAGCTTTTCGAGCCGCCGCCCGCAAAGCGCCGCTCCACCCAGCCGCCGAGCGCATGAATGCGGTCGTCCAGCCGCAAAAGCTCCCCAAGGATAATGCCGAGCACCATGGAGAGGATCGTCACAAGCGTATTGCTTCCCGCCAGCATTCCCTCAACGCCGATGTAAAGCACGCACAGGGCGACCCCCTTTTCGACCGCCGAGCCGAACTGCTCGGGCAGGAACCGCCCCAGCAGCACGCCGACCGTGCAGCCCGCGAAGATGGCGAGCGCGTTGACAATGCTTCCGGTCAGCATGGCGCTCCCTCCTCCGCGCGGGCGGCAAGCTCCATCACAACGGCGCCGCCCATCATCAGTCCGCCGCAGCCGGGCACCCACGTCAGGCTTGCCGGTACGCTGCGCCGCCCCGGCGGGGGCGTTTCCATCTGCGTGGAGGCGGCGGGCAGCTCGGGCGAGAAAAGCACGCGCGTGTGCAGGATCCCGCGCGCCTTCAGCTCGCGCCGCATGACGCGCGCGAGAGGACAGCCGCTGGTCTTTGAAATATCGGTGATCCGCAGCAGCGAGGGGTCGAGCTTATTCCCCGTGCCCAGCGCGGAGAGAATGGGGATCCCCCGCGCAAGCGCCGTCTCGATGAGGTCGAGCTTGCAGGAGACAAGGTCGATGCAGTCGAGAATGTAGTCATAGCGCACGGAGAAGAACCGCTCGCGGTCCGCCGCCTCATAGCGCGCGCAGATGGGATGAAGGATCACCCCCGGGTTGATGTCGCGGCAGCGCGCGGCCTCCGCCTCCGCCTTGCTCTGTCCGAGCGTGGAGTGCATCGCCTCAAGCTGCCGATTGAGATTGGTGAGAGAAACCGTGTCGTCGTCCACCAGCGTCAGCTCGCCGACGCCGGAGCGCACAAGCGCCTCGACCGCGTAGCTCCCGACGCCGCCAAGTCCGAAGACGGCGACATGGCTGCGGCGCAGCGCGTCCATGCCGGCCGCGCCGAGGATCATTTCCGTACGTAAAAACTGATTTTCCATAAGAAGCTCCCGAAATGAGAAGGAAGCCGGCGGTCCCGCCGGCCTCCCTCCGAATTGCAAAACGATCTGATGCCCCCGCGCGGCAAACGAACGCGCCCGGCGGGCGGAGCGGCGTCAGCCGACGTACTGCATCGCCTCAAGCTGCTCGGCGGACGCAGCGTCCACGATACCGGAGTACCACTCCTCAACAGCCTCGTTTTTAAGGGTGTTCGTCGCCTTATACTCCCAGTAGGGCAGGGAGTTGGTCTCGACAAAATACATCACATGGAAGCCATACTCGGACTCCACGATGCCCGTGTCGCCGCTCTGACGCGAGGGGTCAAAGCTCCAGTCCTCAAAGGGCTGAACGTACGCGCCGAGACGCATGTTGCTCACCAGCCCGCCGTTGGAGGCGGAGCCTGTGTCGGTGGATTCCGTGGCGGCAAGCGTCGCGAAATCGCTTTCGGTCTTCTCGCCCTCGTTGAATTTGGCAAGAAGCTCCTCAGCCGTCTGCTCGTCCTCGACAAGAATGTGGCGGACGGTGACGGGGTGATAATCGTCGCGGCTGCGGGAGTGGAACAGAACGGCGTAGTAGCCGCTGCTGTGGGGAACGACGGTCGTATCTCCGCTCACGCGGTCCGCGTCGAACGCCCATACGAGCATATCGCTCGTCACGCTGCGGTCCGCATGCGTGGTGTGGCGATAGGTCCCGTCGCCGGCGCTCTCCTCAAAGGTGCTTCCGCTCTCGTACGCGGCAAGGACCGCCTCCGCATCGGCGCGGGCGCTCTCCATCGCGGCTTCCTTCTCCTCGTCGGACGCGTCGCTCGACAGCCCGGTCTGGAAGAGGACATACTCGATATCCACGCTGCAATACGCGTCGGGGTCCGCGTCATAGGCGGCCTTCAGGTCCTCGGCGGAATAGGTCAGGCTGTCGGAGTAGGACTGCTGATACGCCGAAGCAAGCGCGTCGCGGCGGACGCAGCGGATGAAGGCCTCCTCGCTCATATACTCGCCGAACATGGATTCGAGGTACTGCGCGCGGGTCACGCCGCTGTAGCCGGCGTAGAGATCGACCATCGAAAGATTGCTCGATTCGGCGGCGTCCATCTCGGACGTGCCGTCAAAGCCCGCCTGCTCGGCGGCGTGGGCAAGGGAAACGCTCTCTTTCATATAATCCAGCGCGGTCTCAAGAAAATAATCGTGCCAGGTCTTCCCCTCCGTATACTGCTGCTCTCTCGCGTCCACGGAGCTGTCGTATCCGGAATAGGAGCTGTTGGCGGAGAGATTGCGGACGCTGGCGTAGTAGTAGGACGCGTCGCTTACGGTAAGCTCCTCGCCGTCAACGACGACGGCGCTCAACGCGCCGACGCGCGCCCGCTCCTGCGCGGCCTTTCCCGCGCTGACGCGGCCGGCCGCGAACAGCACGACGCCCAGCAGCACGAAGCCGACGATAATGGCGGTGTAAAGGCTGGCGGAGCGCTTGTCGCGCGCCCGCTCCTCCGCCTCGCGAGCCTTGGCGGGATTCACATAGCCGGCCCCGCTCTGCTCGTGGCGGGACTTCTTTTCTCTGGATGCACTCATGGTTTACCTTATCCTTTCAATTGCTGTGATGCCGTGCCGGCGTCGCGCCGGTCACTTTGTGCCGAAAATGCGGTCGCCGGCATCGCCGAGACCGGGAACGATATAGCCGCGCTCGTTGAGCTTCTCGTCAAGCGCGCCGGCGTAAATATCGACGTCGGGATGATTCTTCCGGATATGCTCGATCCCCTCGGGCGCGGCGACGAGCACCATAAGCTTGATGTGCTTGCAGCCGCGCTTTTTCATCTCGCAGATCGCAGCGTCGGCGCTTCCGCCGGTGGCAAGCATCGGATCGACGATCAGAACGTCGCGCTCGGCGATGTCCTTGGGCAGCTTGCAGAAGTACACGTGCGGCTCAAGCGTCTCCTCGTCGCGGTACATGCCGATGTGGCCCACGCGCGCGGAGGGGACCATGCGCAGCACGCCGTCCACCAGACCCAGGCCCGCGCGAAGGATCGGAACGATGGCGAATTTCTTGCCCGCGAGGGTCGGCGCGTCCATGGCGCAGATCGGCGTTTCGATGTGCTTGGTGGTCAGCGGAAGGTCGCGGGTCGCCTCGTAGGTGATCAGCATTCCGATCTCGCTGACCAGCTCGCGGAAATCCTTGACGCTGGTGTTCTTATCGCGCATGATGGTCAGCTTGTGCGCGACAAGGGGATGATCCATGATGTGTACCTTGCTGCCGAATTTCGAATCCATTGCTCTATCCTCCGTAAAATAATAAAAATTATGACTTCCGCTTCTGTTCCGCTTCCCGCCGCAGCCTTTCGCCGCGCTCCCGCTCGGCCTGCGAGACGCGGAGATATACCGGCGCAAGCTCCTGCGCGCTCACCGGCGTGCCGTGCTCCGCCGCAAGGCCGACGCCGACGGCGTTCTGGAAAAGCAGGGGCGTGGGAGCAAGCTCCGCCTCAACGCCGAACGAGGCCAGCGCGTCACGGCACAGCACCCCGCCGTCGCCGAGCACGATGAGCCGCCGCGTCTCCCGCCGCAGTTCCTCCGCCAGATCGGCAGCGGCGATGGCCCGATCCTCCGTCAAACGGGTGAGCGAGCCGTCCCGCGCCAGAAAAAGCGCGTTGTAGACCTGACTCCGCCGCGCGTCCATCGCACAGACGAGCACCGCGTCCATATGCGCGAGATTCTGCGCCATGGCCTCCAGCGTCGAAACGCCGATGCACGGCAGCTCCGCCGCCCACGCAAGCCCCTTCGCCGCGGCGACGCCGATGCGAAGGCCGGTAAACGAGCCGGGACCCGCCGCCACGGCGACCGCGTCTATCTGCGCAAGCGTCAGCCCCGCGTTTTTCAGCACGCCGTCCGTCATCGGCATCAGCGTGCGCGAATGCGTCAGCCCGGTGCATTGAAACGCACAGGCGAGCGGCGCGCCGTCCTCCACCACGGCGGCGGAGACGGACCTCGCCGAGGTCTCGAGCGCGAGTATTTTCATAAGCCATCCACTCCCGTTATCGTGATCACGCGCCGTCCGTCGCAGACGCCGTCCCGCCGGAAATCAACGCGGACCGTCCGATCGTCAAACGCGTCGTCCGCCCGCTCGCTCCACTCGACGGCGCAGACGCCGCCGCGCGCAAGATAATCCTCCCAGCCGATATCGAACAGCTCGTCCGACGAGCCGAGCCGGTAGAGATCAAAGTGGAACAGAGGGATATCCCCCTCGTACTCATTTACAATGGTGAAGGTCGGGCTTGAGATGCGGCCCTCGCAGCCGAGCGCACGCGCAAGGCCGCGCGTGAAGGCGGTCTTGCCCATTCCCAGCTCGCCCGTGTAAGCGACGACCGACCCGCGTGTCAGCCGTTCGCCGAGCTTTTCGCCAAGCCGCTCGGTCTCCTGTTCGCTGTTCGAAAGATGCTCCACCGAGAGTTCCCGCCCTTCAACCCGTTCTGACGGCACGGTCGGCAAATGCCGCACGGGCGCGTCTCCGCCCGTCCGAGCCGTGTCGGTCCATGTCAATCGAAGGTAGTATAACACATCGGCATGCTCTGTGCAATTCCTTTTTCTGCGATTTGCGCACTCCCGGAAAAAATGCCGGGAGGCCCGTGAACACAGGCCGTACCGGCATTTTCAAGGCTTTTTTACGCCGTCTCAAATGTGGACGACCTTCAGCTCGCCCGGTTCAAACAGGCCGAGCCGCCGGGCAACGTTGACGTATACCTGCGGGTCGCCGCTGGTGCAGACGGTAAAGCTCCCCTTTTTCTGCGGGTTGACCGCGTTCTGCCCGGCAAGGTACTCCTTGACGGCGTTCGCCTGCTCCAGCGCGGGATTGATCAGGTGCAGCTGCGGATAGCACTCATGGAAGTTCTCCTCCACAATGGGATAGTGCGTGCAGCCGAGAATCAGGTCGTTCACCTTCTCGCGGGCGAGGATATCGTCCACCTGCGTGGTGATCTCAAGGTTGATGTCATGACGATTGAAGTCCCCCCGGTCGACAAGCGCCGCCAGCAGGGGCGAGCCCTTCCCGACGACGCGGCAGTCGGGATTCCCCTTGTGGATCAGCTCGGCGTACTTGCCGGAGGCGACGGTAAATTCGGTGCCGATCAGGCCGACGCTGGGAAGCCCCTCACGCACGACGTACTTCGCCGCCTCCTCAACGATGCTGACGATTTGAAAATCGAAGCAGGGACGCAGCCGGTCCGCCATCGTGGAGATCGTGTTACAGGCGATCGCCACGCACTTCACCCCGTTCGAGCCGAGAAATTGCAGCATGTGGCTGCTCAGCTCGAAAATGCGGTCGCCGGTTTTGTTGCCGTAGGGACAGTTGGCGCTGTCGCCAAAATAAATGATATCCTCACCGGGCAGGATGCGCTGAAGCTCGCGCACGACGGTCAGCCCGCCGATGCCGCTGTCCATCACGCCGATGGGATTGGTCGGATTGAGCATGATAAAAACCTCCTTGCATGCATTGACGGCCGTCGGAGAAATGAAGCGCTCCGCCGACCGGGGACGCCGCCCTTAAAATG
>CAKTJA010000086.1 GCA_934567115.1 uncultured Oscillospiraceae bacterium | reverse complement strand
TACTCATATATCTTCCCGCGCTCCATCGGCTCCGGATTCCGGGTCATCGCGTTCAGTCCGAACTCGCTCATGGGGCCGAGGACCTCCGTCAGGGCGCGGATGCGCAGATAAGCGTCCTTCTGCTGGCGCTCCTTCAGCGACTGGATCAGCTGCTCCATCTCGCTCTGCGCCTCCTCGTCCTCAATGGAGAGGAGCATCCGCGTCTTTATATACATAAGGTGCGCCGCCATGGTGATAAACTCGCTTGCGATCTCAAGATCGAGCTGCTTCCGCTGCTCCAGATAGGCAAGGTACTGCTCAAGCAGCAGCGCGATGGGAATGTCCTGTATCTCGATCTTGTTCTTCGAAAGCAGGAACAGGATCAGGTCCAGCGGGCCTTCAAAATCCTGAAGCGTCTCCGCCGAGCGCTCGTGAACGACGCCCTCAAGCTTAAAAATAGGATTGTCCATTTTCAAAAAATCTCCGTCATTTGAGCGGCGCGTCCTCAAAGCGCCGATCGGAATACCACGGACAGCAGCAGGTCGTACGCCCGTCCGACCACCGCGCCGAGCCAATCCGCGCCGAAGCCGGTCCAGAGCAGGAGCAGCAAAAGCGCCATACCGTATTTTTCACAGCGCATCAGCTTCTCATACGCCGCGTCCGGAAGGAAGGCGAAAAGAGCCTTCGACCCGTCGAGCGGCGGGATCGGGATCAGGTTGAACAGCCCAAGGCTGACGCTCAGGTACGCGGTCTCAAGCAAAAACGTAAAAAATTCGTCCCACACGGCGCCGTACCAATAAAGGATCAGCCGAGCGCCGAGCACGGCGAGCGCCGCCAGCAGAAGGTTCGACGCCGGTCCCGCCAGCGCGGTGAGCGCCATGCCCTGCTTCGGCTTTTTGAAATACCGCATGTCCACCGGCACGGGCTTCGCCCAGCCGAAGCCCACGAGCAGCATGGAGGCGAAGCCGAACCAGTCGATATGGCGCAGCGGATTCAGGCTCAGCCGGTGCTCCCGCCTCGCGGTCGGATCGCCGAGCGCGTAAGCCGCAAGACCGTGGCACGTTTCATGCACCGTCAGGCACAGCAGCACCGCCGCAAGCCTGACCAGCGCGGAAAGCATCGCCGAAAAATCAAGCGAATTCCAAATGTCACCCAACATATTAAATGAAGCCTCTTCCGATAAAGCCTTCACGCGGACGTTCCGCCGCGCAAGGCCGCATATATTTTGATTTTACCATTTTCCGCCTCCCTTTACAAGGATTTTTGAAATTTTTCCTGCGTCCGATGCAGTGAAAGATTGCAATGGACTTTTCGCCCGGTCTGTAGTATAATGTTTTTATAGTGGTAATAAGCGGCTTCGCCGCGCCCGGCGCGGCGCGCGCCGCATATCGGTGAAAGGTGGAGAGACTATGCCGATCCAATACGGGCTGATCGCAAAAAACGGGGTGGACGCCTTCCTCCCTCTGCTGCCGGAGGGTCGGCAGATGCTGAACGAACGCGGCGTTTTCGCCGCCGGTGCCGTGAAGGACGGACGCGCCTGCGGCATTCTGGTGTTCCGGGCGGACGACCTGACGGCGAACATTCTGTATCTGGCCGTCTCCCCCTCCGTCAGGCGGCAGGGGATCGCGAACGGCCTGATCGATTTTCTGTGCAAGAGCGCGTGGGAGGACGGCGTCGCCGTTCTTGCCTCGTTCAGCGCCGCCGACCGGGACGATCCCCTCTGTCAGCTTTTCGTCAAGCGGGGCGACTTCACACTGACGGAAACGGAGGATTACATCTGCCGCTTCCCCTGCAAAGCTCTGGCGGAGGTCGCGCTGCGCGGGAGCCTGTCCCCCAATCTGCGCATCGAACCGTTTTACAGCCTTCCCGAGGACATGCGCCAGTGCTTCTTCTCCAATCTGCGGGAGGATAACGCCGAGTTCATACGCGGTCTGCGGCAGGACCGGGAGCGGATGCTGGAGCCGCTGTGCCTTTGCACGACGGCCGGCGGCGCGGTCCGCGCGGCGCTCTTCTGCCGCGGGCAGGAGGGGGACGTGCTGCTGTCCTTCGCATGCGCCCGCCCCGGCTGCGCCCGCGACCTGATCGCGCTTGCGGACCGTCTGCGGCAGCTGCTGACGGCGGCGGCGGACAGGGTCCCCTTCCTCCGGATCGCCGCCGTCACGCCGGAGAGCCGAAAGCTGGTGGAGGCGCTGATGCCCGGGCGGGAGATCACAGCGCGGTTCTACACCGTCTGCTGGGACATGAATACGATGGGAGTGTGAGCATATGCCGAATCAACCGACACAGGAACAGCTCCAACGTCATCAGGAGCAGCTGGAGGCCGGGCTTCAACGGTCTCTGGACCTCGCGACCGCGCAGGTCGCCGCGCAGAACGCTCAGGCCGTTCAGAATGACAGCCTTCCGTTTTTTCTGACCTCCGCGCCCTATCTTCAGGGCCGTCCACAGGATGCGGAGCCCTTGACCGGCGAGGTGCGCGAGGAGACCCGGTCCGAACGGAAAAAGCGCGAGTCCATGGAAAAGCAGTACCGCAAGGCCCGGGACGCCGGGCGCAGCGCCGACAGCGAGGAGAGCGCGGAGAGCACCAGAGCCTTCCGCACAGCCCGGCGGAACGACGGTGAAAGCGCCCTGAGCAGGGGCGAGTACAAGCGCGAGAAGGCAATTCTCGATAAGCGGCTGGCGGCGATCGACGAGCAGCAGAAGGCGGACCTTCTGGCGGTGGACCTTCTCGCCCTGCAGCGGAAGAACTCCCCCGCCCCTGCGGGGACCGATCCGCAGGATTCCGTCGAGGCCAAGCGGCTTGAGGTACTCAGAAACGCCCAGCGCGCCAGAGCGGACGCGTACCACGCCATGGCCGCCCAGATGCCCCTCGGCTCCACGGAGCGGAAAAAGCTGATGGAAAAGCGGGAGGAGGAGGTCCTCAAGGCGGGCCGTCTCAAGAAGGAGCATGACGTGGCCTGCATGCCCGGAGGCGCGGAGAAGGACAGAGAGGCGGCTACGATCAAGCGCCACGGAAAGTTCGACGCGCTCAAGAAGATATTCCGCACGCCGTCGCCCTACTCCCACGAGGACGCGGCGGTCACCCTTCTGGACGGGAAAAAGCTGGTAAACGCCGGTCGCGCCACCCTCGGCGGCACCAAGGCCATGTACCTGTTTGAGGATCGGAACGATCTGGTGGACGGCAAGCCGCAGGAGTGGCTTTTCAAGGAGGCCACCAACTGCGTGGGCATGTCGAAGCCGGAGGGCGCAGTCGTCACCGGCGAGGCCTCGCGCCTCCAGCAGTACCTGAGAGGCGAGCTGTCCATTCCCGCGCAGTGCCTCAAGGACGGCGACCGTGTGCTCGGCTCCATTCAGAAGCGGGTGCGCAAGGCGGAGGGCGGCGTTGACCTTTTCAAATGGCAGGCGCAGGAAAATCTGAGCGAGAACGCGCCGCCGCAGACGACCATGAACGATCTGATGAAAGAGCATACGCTGGACTGGGTCCTGTGCAATTTCGACACCAAGGGCGAAAATTTCATCAACCAGCCCGAGGGACACATCATTTCCTTTGATAAGGAGGCCTCCTTCAACACGCTTTTGCAGGAGGGGTCGCGGCACATGTCCTATACGTTTAAGCCCCACTCCAACGACACCATTTACAACACCATGTTCCGCGCCTTCGCCAAGGGCGGGATCGACCTCGATCTGGACGCAAATCTGGAATCCATTCAGAAAATGGAAAATATGCAGCCCGACGAGTTTATCGACATGTTCCGGGAAACGCTGGATACCAAGTACGGCAGGGGCACGAAAAACCGCCGGGAGGCGGAGCAGCTTCTGCGCGGCCGTCAGCAAAGTCTTCGGGACGAATACCGCACGTTCTACACGCAGCTCATCCGCGAACGGCTCGGCAGCATCGACAACGGCACGGAGGCCGGCAGACAGGAGCGCGAGCGGCTTGAGGGCATGCTGTCGGGAAACGAATTCGCCTTCCGGGACGAGCGGGAGCAGGCCGGATAACGCTCCCTTATGCGAAAACGCGCCGCCCTCCCCGCGCAATACGGGCGCGGGCGCGGCGTTCGATAAAAAAATATTTTTAAAACGCGCCGCCGCGCGGCGGAACGCCGAAGAAAATGATTGCTTTTTTTCGATTCTCTGTTATACTGTGGGTATATTATGTGAATACTATCGGCACGCAGCGACCCGGCACGTCCGCCCGCGCGCTGCCGTCCGGTCGATCCCTCTCTTGAAACGAGGTGTTTTTTTGACAAAATATGTCATTCAGGGCGGTTCTCCGCTCCATGGCGAGGTGCATATCAGCGGCGCGAAAAACGCCGCCGTCGCCATCCTGCCCGCCGCCCTTCTGGTGGACGGCGTATGCCGCATCGAAAACATTCCCCAGATCAGCGACGTGACCGCCCTGCTCAAGATCCTTGAGCAGCTTGGCGCAAGGGTCCGTTTTCTGAACAAAAGCGACGTGGAGCTTGACTGCCGCCACATCGTCACCACCCGCGCCCCGCAGGAGCTTGCGCGCAGGATCCGCGCCTCGTACTACCTGATCGGCGCGCTGCTCGGCCGCTTCGGAGAGGCGGAGGTCTCCATGCCCGGCGGCTGCAACTTCGGCGGGACCCGCCCGATCGACCAGCATGTCAAGGGCTTTGCCGCCATGGGCGCCGCGGTGCAGGAGGGGGACTACATCTGCGCCAGGGCCGAGGGCGGCCGCATGAAGGGCGCCAACATCTATCTCGACGTGGTGTCCGTGGGCGCGACGATGAATATTATGATGGCGGCCGCGCTGGCAGACGGCGCAACCGTGATCGAGAACGCCGCCAAGGAGCCGCACATCGTCGATCTTGCAAACTTCCTCAACTCCATGGGCGCGGACGTGAAGGGCGCGGGCACCGACACCATCCGTGTGATGGGCGTCGATAAGCTACACGGCGGCACGTACGCCATCATCCCCGACCAGATCGAGGCCGGCACCTACATGGCGGCTGTGGCCGCCGCCGGCGGAGAGGTCCGCGTGAGCGGGATCATTCCCAAGCATATGGACTGCATCACCGCGAAGCTTCAGGAGATGGGCGTCGAGGTCGAGGAGCAGGAGGATACGCTGATCGTCCGCCGCACCGGCCCTCTGCGCCACGCAAACGTGAAAACGCTTCCCTACCCCGGCTTCCCCACGGACATGCAGCCCCAGATCACAACGGTCCTCTCCCTCGCCGACGGCACGAGCACGGTGACCGAGGGCGTATGGGACAGCCGCTACCGCTACGTCGGCGAGCTGACGCGCATGGGCGCGCAGATCCGCGTGGAGGGGCGCACCGCCATCGTCGAGGGTGTGGAGAAGCTCACGCCCGCCAACATTCAGGCCTACGATCTTCGCGCCGGCGCGGCAATGCTGATCGCCGCCCTTGCGGCGGACGGCGTGAGCGAAATTTCCAACGTGCAGTATATCGAGCGCGGCTATGAGGACATCATCGGCAAGCTCCGCTCGCTCGGCGCAAGGATCAGCTACGCAGAGGAAGCGGAGGTCGTCCCCACTCTCCAGATCGGCTGAGGGGACCTCTCCGCACGGGAGTCGCGTCTCTTTCCCTGAAATTTGACATAACCGCGGCCCGGACGGCCCGGCGGGACTCTCTGTCTGCACAGCGCGGACGGAGGGTCCGTTTGTTTTCCCGCGCGCCGCGTTTTTCCGCGAACCGTCCGCCCCCTTCAAAAAGGCCGCTCGGACGGCAAAATAGTACTTGACGGAAGGCCTGTCCTGTGATACCATATTGCTTACCTGTGGAGGAGGGCTTTCTTTTTGTGCGCGCTTTTCGCTTTTCGCGCGCCGAAAAGGGACAGCCGCTCTAAATTCAAGAGCAGGGAGGCAATCGGCGGTCTCGCATGCCGAGGACTGCCATAATAAGGAGGTGCCGTTATGCGCGTGAAGGTCACTCTGAGATGTAACGAGTGCAAGCAGAGAAACTAC
>CAKTJA010000085.1 GCA_934567115.1 uncultured Oscillospiraceae bacterium | reverse complement strand
GAAAGGAACGGTAATTCCCATGACGACAAAGAAAACGACAAAGAGAATGTGGACAACGCTTGTGGCTGCCTGCCTCGCGGTGATGCTGCTCGGCGGCGGAGGGCTGTTCTACCAGCGGGCGAACGCGGTCGCGTCCGTGGTGTCGCTGGACGTGAACCCGAGCATTGAGCTGAAGGTGAACCGGAGCGAAAAGGTGCTTGCCTGTACGCCGCTCAACGAGGACGCGAAGGCCATCCTTGCGGATATGGGCGGCGGCGCAGACCTCAAGGGCGCGAAGCTCGATGTGGCGGTGAACGCCATCGTGGGCAGCCTTGTGCGAAACGGCTACCTCAACAGCATTTCCTCCGCCATCATGATCTCGGTGGAGGACAAGGATACCGCCCGCGCGGAAAAGCTCCGGCGCGAGCTGACGAGCGCGGTGGACGGCGTTTTGCAGACGAGCGAATCGAGAGCGTCGGTCCTGACGCAGACGCTCACGCAGGACGCGGGATTGGAACAGCGGGCGCGGGAGAATAACATTTCCACCGGAAAGGCGGCGCTGGTGAACCGCGTGCTCGCACTCAACTCTGGTCTGCAATTTGACGCGCTGGCGAAGCTCTCGGTCGAAGAGCTCAAGGATCTCGCCGAAGCGGGCGCGCCCGCCATGCCCATCGGCAGGGATGCGGCGGCCTACGCTGCGGAGCAGTATGCCGGAACAACGGCGCTGGATTCCGTTACGGCGGAGGTCGATCCCGAGCTTGACGAGTTCCCCGCGCACTATGAGGTGGAGCTGCACACGCAGTGGGGCGAGTTTGAGTATCGGGTGAATGCCTACACAGGGGAGGTGCTCAGTGGGCGGAAGGATATCATAACCACCGCACCCACCCCGAACGAAGCCTCCAGACCTGCCGCCCCGCAGCCTTCCACGTCTGCGGAACAGGCCCCCGCGCCGCAGCCTTCCAAACCTGCGGAACAGGCTCCCGCACCGTCCGGAACGGCGCAGGACATCGGCTATGCCAAGGCGAAGTCCATCGCTTTGGAGCATGCGGGCGTGAGCGAAAATCAGGCGTATGACATGGACATTGAGCTGGACGACGAGCACGGAAAGCTCGTCTACGAGGTCGAGTTCAAATCCGGCAATATGGAATATGACTACGAGATCGACGCGGCCTCCGGCGCGATTCTCAAGCACGAGGCGGAGTGGGACGACTGATGCGGGAATCGGAGATCGAGGAGAAGCATCGGATGGAAGCCGCCTGATAAAGCCTGCCGCAAACAAATGCGGCAGGCTTTATTTTTAACTGTTTTTGCGACAAAACGGGGCGCTGACTTTTTTAATCAGCATCCCCTTTTTCCTATGCCTTCCGCATTTTTCCGTTCCGTCCATTCGCCTCCTCAATCTCGCCCGGTTTTTTCGCTTCCGCTATTAGCTCTGCAAGGAATGTATCCATGATACCACTCGCCGTGTCCGCCATTTCCTTTGTGATGGAGGTATATACATCCCCTGTAATATTCCCTTTCATGCTATGCCCTATCCACGGCTTTATTCCGCTCTTTTATCCCTGCGGCGGGGGGCCATGTTTCCACACGCCGACAGGTGACGTCTAACTTTTTTGGCACGCTTTCGCTATCTGCGCTGCGTACCATCATCCGCTCCCCAGGCGAACCGACAAAAAACAGCCGAACCGCCGACTCAACACGGGCGGTAAAGCCGTTTCCCTTCCTTTTTTCAATTTGCGTCCGTAACCGCTTTTGCCGGACCGTCATACACTGGCTTGAAGGGCGAAAGGGAGGACGATATGAGAGGAGAGCTTCTGCGGCTGTCGGAAACGCCGCTGTACGCACAGAGGTCGTGGCAGAGCGGAGATGTCACCGTGCTGACGGCGGAGGTGACGCTTCCGCAGTGCGAGGGGAAGAACCGCCGGGCGCGAAGGTTCAACCGCTACTACCGCCAATACGCGCGTGCCTACTTCAAATACTGCGAGGCGGAGCTGCTTCCGCGCGCGGCGGAGACGATGCATGCGGCGCTTGCGCGCAGCGCGCCGTGGACCTGTGCGCATGCGGCGCTCGGCTTTACGGTGACGCTGTGCCGCGGAAGGCTGCTGAGCCTTTACACGGAGGGACGCGAGGAGGGGCTTGCGCCGCGCCTGACCATCCGCCGCGCGGAGACGTGGAGCCTGCGCGAAGGGCTGCTGCGTGCGCCGGGGAGCTTTTTCCCGCCGGGGACGCCGCTGCGCAGACTTCTGACGCGGCGCGCGGCGGAGCTTGCCGACGAGCAGACGGAGGCGGGGACCAGCGCGTACTATCCCAAGCGGAGGACGCTGCTCCGAAGGGCGTTCAACACGGAGAACTGCTATCTCGGCGAGGACGGCCTCCACTGGTTTTACCCGATGTACACGGTCGCTCCGGCGGCGGAGGGGATCGTCGATTTTGCACTGCCGTACGGCGAGGCGGGGCTGATGTGTCCGGAGGAAGAATAAATAAACGGCGCGGCATATCCGATTCGGATATGCCGCGCCGCTTTGACTGCGGGGAGACGATCAGGAGAGCGCCGTGCGCTCCGCTCAATAGGAGCCGAGGTCGGCGGAGGAGTCTGCGGTCACGTTGACGCCGAACACATAGTCGTTGCCGGGAAGGATCGCGTTGAGCACAACGCCGCACAGCGCCGCGATGGCGAGGCCGGAGAGCGTGACCGCCGCGTTGCCGACGGTGAAGGTCAGGCCGCCGATGGAGCTGAAGCCGAGGCCGCTGACGAACATGACCGCCGCGATGATGAGGTTGCGGGACTTGGTGAGATCGACCTGATTTTCCACGATGTTGCGCACGCCGACCGCGGAGATCATGCCGTAGAGAATGAAGCTCACTCCGCCGACCGTGGCGGCGGGGATGGAGTTGACGAGCGCGTCAAACTTGGGGGAGAAGCTCAGAATGATCGCATAGATCGCGGCGAGACGGATCACGCGCGGATCGTAGACCTTGGAGAGCGCGAGCACGCCGGTGTTTTCGCCGTAGGTGGTGTTGGCGGGACCGCCGAACATGCCGGCGACCGCAGTGGCAAGGCCGTCGCCGAGAAGCGTGCGGTGCAGACCCGGGTCCTCAATGAAGTTTTTGCCGGTGGTGGAGGAGATGGCGCAGATGTCGCCGATGTGCTCCATCATCGCGGCGATGGCGATGGGGGCCATGACCAGAATGCCGGTGATATCGAACTTGGCAAGCACGATGGGGGCCATGCCGACCCAGTCGGCCGCGCCGACCTCGGTGAAATCAACGTTGTTCGTCAGCAGGGCGACAAGGTAGCTTCCCACCACGCCGAGCAGGATGGGGATGATCTTTATCATGCCGCGTCCCCAGATGTTCGCGACGACGATGACCGCGATGGCGACGATGGCGATGAACCAGTTGGTCCGGGCGTTGGTGATCGCCGTGCCGGCGAGGTTAAGCCCGATCATGATGATCATGGGGCCGGTGACGATGGGCGGGAAGAAGCGCATGACCTTCTTCGCGCCGACCGCCTTGAACAAAAGCGCCAGCACAAGGTAGAGCGCGCCCGCGATCACGATGCCGCCGAGGGCGTAGGGCAGCTTTTCCGCCCCGCTCATGCCGTCGTAGGCGGGAAGCTCCGCCACGGCCTGGAAGCCGCCGAGGAACGCGAACGAGGAGCCGAGGAACGCGGGTATCTTAAACTTTGTGCATACATGGAACAGCAGCGTGCCGAAGCCGGCGAACAGCAGCGTGGTCTGGATGCTCAGGGGCAGGCCGTAGTTCTGCACGAGGATGGGGACGAGCACCGTCGCGCCGAACATGGCGAACAGGTGCTGCAATCCGAGCAGCAGCATGCGGGGGACGCCCAGCGTGCGGGCGTCGTAGATGGCTTCGTGTCCGAGTTCCTTTTTCATTTGTTGTGTCCTCTTTCTTTTAGATTTTTATGTGATTTTCATAAAAAACGGCCTGAGCGCCCCTCGAGGGCAAAAAAGAAGACCGGTAAAAAATTACCGGTCGTGGGAGGTGCTGTGAACAAAAACAGAAACGCCAGTGGGGAGGAATTTCTTTCTGCACACACACTTCATCATAGCGGCGTCCTCCCCCCTTCTGTTTCTTTTGCCAATGATACAGGAAAAGGAGAGAAAAAGCAATCGGAAATTTTTGACAAGAAACGACGGGCGCGGCAGTCGAATTTGTGCGCTTCGACAAAAATGCGCCGCCGGAGCGGAGCGGCAGCGGATGGCATACTTTCGCATGCTCCCCTCATAGGATGTGGCTGATACAGGCTTTCGGCGCGTCCTGCGCAAGCGGTAAGGGAGGAATTGATCGTGGCAATGACATGGCTTTGGACGGGGATGGTCTCCGTCTCGCTCGTCTTCGGGGTCCTGACCGGCAGCATCGGCGGGTTGGGCGGCGCGGCGCTCGAGGGGGCCTGCGCGGCGGTGGAGCTGTGCGTGGCGATGGCGGGCGTTATGTGCCTGTGGACGGGCGTGATGGAGGTAATGGACCGGTGCGGACTGTCCGCCGCGCTCGCGCGGCTGTTCCGCCCGCTGCTGCGCTGGCTGCTGCCCGAGGCAAGCAAAGACAGCGAAACGCTTGCGGCGATCTCCGCGAATCTTGCCGCCGATCTTCTCGGCCTCGGAAACGCGGCGACGCCGCTCGGGATCCGTGCGGCGCGGCGCATGGCGCGCGGCTGCAACGGCGTCGCGTCCCACGAGCTTTGTCTGCTGGTCGTCCTCAACTCCGCGTCGATCCAGCTTCTGCCGACGACGGTGGCCGGCGTGCGAAGCGCGCTCGGCTGCGCGGACCCGTTCGATATCCTGCCGGCGGTGTGGATCGCGTCGATCGTCTCCGTTGTCGCGGGACTGGCGGCCGCGAAGCTGCTCGCGCGCGTGTGGAGGGGGTGAGGCGATGTCTCTTTCCGCGTTGGTAATCCCGGTGCTGCTGAGCTTCACCGCCTGCTATGCGCTGTGGAAAAAGGTGGACGTTTACGCCGCGCTGACAAAGGGCGCCGAGGAGGGGCTGAACGTTCTGGTGCACATTCTGCCCTCGCTCGTCGCGCTGCTCACTGCGGTGTACATGTTTCGCGCGTCGGGCGCGATGGAGTGGCTGGGGGCGCTGCTCGCCCCGGCGCTCGAGGCGGTCGGCATACCGTCGGAGGCCGCGCCGCTGCTTTTCATCCGCCCTGTTTCCGGAAGCGGAGCGCTGGCGGTCGGTTCGGAGCTGATGGCGACCTACGGGCCGGACAGCTATATTGGGCGCGTTGCCGCCGTGATGCTCGGCTCGAGCGAGACGACCTTCTACACCATCGCCATCTACTTCGGGTCGGTCGGCATCGTGAAGACGCGCTATACCATTCCCGCCTCGCTGTGCGCGGACGCGGTGATGTTTCTCACGTCGGCCGCTGCGGTGCGGCTGCTGATGGGGCAGTGACAATGTGTCAGCAAAGCCGCTTTGCTTGATTGCACCACACACGGCGGTTGGCCGTAGACCGTGCGCGAGCAAAATTTTGCGCAGACCTTGACGGGACGGTATCCGTAATTGACTTCTTTTCGGCGGTATGGTATCGTTATTCCAACACAACGATCCGTTTTTCACAAGGAGTTCCGCTATGAAAAAGCTGCCGCTATACGGCCTGTCTCTGTCGCTCGTCTTTTCTCTCGCCGCCTGTGCTGCAAAGCCCGCGCCCTCCGATGCGGACAAGGGCAGCCAGACAGATGATTTAACGTAGGCAGTTTCCAATGGGCAGCAGTCCACAGAGGTTTTAACAAACGAAGAGTTAACTAAGGTATTTGAAGAAGCTTACATTGGAATAAAGGTATTTACAGCAGATGAAGCTTTCGGCATCGACTTTGAGTATAGTATGATTGAGTCCGCAGCCGAAGCCCTGTACCCCGCCAAGCAGCTCCCCGCAGATTACAAGGAGCGTTACATCGACTGGCGTCCTCTTGACGACGATACGTCAGATAGTG
>CAKTJA010000084.1 GCA_934567115.1 uncultured Oscillospiraceae bacterium | reverse complement strand
TGCAGGGCAACGGCGAGGGGACCGCGGAGGAAGCGGGAGCCCCGGCCGAAGCGGAAGCTCCGGTCGAAGCGGTCGAGGCGGAGCCCTTGGCCGAGGCGCAGGAGATTGAAGAGGAGCGGCCCGTCGGCGTGGTCGTGGGAGGGACGGTCAATGTCCGCACCGGTCCCTCGACCGGACATGACAAAATCGCCTCCGTCCGCTCCGGGAAGCTCGTGAGCATCGAGGGCGAAGAGGACGGATGGTATAAGGTCAGCTTTGACAGCGTGACCGGTTACATATGCGGGGACTATCTGCGCGAATCGGCGGACGGATTCTCCTCCGTCGGCGGACAGGCGGCGGCGCTTGCGTGGGAGTTTCTCGGGACGCGCTACGCATGGGGCGGCTCGTCTCCCGCAGGCTTCGACTGCTCGGGCCTGACGATGTATCTCTATGCGCAGTTTGGGTACTCCCTGCCGCACACCGCGACCGGGCAGTACAACAGCTGCGGCAGCTACGTGGCGAGAGAGCAGCTTCAGCCGGGCGATCTGGTGTTCTTTTCCGAGCGCGGCTATGCGATCGGTCATGTCGGCATCTATGTGGGCGAGGGCGTGTTCATTCACGCGAGCACCCGCCGCGTCGTGACGGACGAGCTGGATTCCGCCTATTACTCCGGACGCTATGTCGGCGCGGTCCGCATCGGCGCGGAGCCGTAACGCCTTATCGGAGTGCCGCGCCCCGCTGCGCGGGTCAAAACGTCAAGCAACGGCAGGAGGGACCCCGAATGGGTATTTTTTCCAGAGGCGGCGCGCCGCAGAAAACGGAAGCGCCGGAGTTTATCGAGGTCGGGCAGATCGTCAACACGCACGGCGTGCGCGGGGACGTGAAGGTCCAGCCGTGGGATGTGACGGCGGAGCAGCTGATCGGCTTCAAAACGCTGTATATGGACGCGACGCCCTTCCGCCCGGTGGACCGCCGCGTGCAGGGCGGGATGGTCCTGATGCACTTCCCCGGATGGGAGGACATGGACGCGGCGGCGACGCTGAAAACGAAGGTGCTGTCGATCCGCCGAAGCGAGGTGCGCCTCGCCCCGGGCGAATTTCTCGACGCGGAGCTGGTCGGCATGCGGGTCTACGAGCAGTTCCTCCACCGGTATATCGGAACGGTGGAGGAGGTCCTGACCTACCCGGCGCACAAGCTCTACAAGGTCAGGGGAGAGGAAAAGTGCTATCTGATCCCCGCCGTGCGGGACATCTTTATCGTGGACATCGACGCGGACAGGCGCGAGATCTACGTCAAAATGATCGAAGGACTGGAGACCAATGCGAATTGATATTCTGACGCTGTTCCCGGAAGCGGTGGACGCCATGATGAATATAAGCATCCTCGGCCGCGCGCAGGAGCGCGGCTGTATTGCGGTCAGGACGCACCAGATCCGCGACTTCACCACGAACAGGCAGATGCAGGTGGACGACTATCCCTACGGAGGCGGGCGCGGCGCCGTGATGCAGGCCGACCCGCTTTACCGCTGCTGGGCGCACGTCTGTGAGGAGGCCGGCGCGGGGCACACGATCTATCTCTCGCCCTGCGGCAGGACCTTTACGCAGTCGGTCGCGAAGGAGCTGACCGCGCGCTACGATCATCTGATCCTCGTGTGCGGACACTATGAGGGCGTCGATCAGCGCTTTATCGACGAGTGTGTGGACGAGGAGATCAGCATGGGCGATTTTGTCGTCACCGGCGGCGAGATCCCGGCGATGGCGCTTACGGACGCGGTGTGCCGCATGGTGCCGGGCGTCCTGCCGGGCGAGGAGTGCTTTATGGAGGAGTCGCACTGGGACGGGCTGCTTGAGTATCCGCAGTACTCCCGGCCCGACGAATGGCACGGCCGCCGTGTGCCCGACGTGCTGCTCTCCGGACACCACGGGAATGTGGAGAGCTGGCGGAAAAAGCAGAGCTATATCCGCACGATGCTTCGCCGTCCGGACCTGTTTGCGCGGTTTGACGAATCGAAGCTCACGACGAAGGCGGAGCGCCGGCTGCTGGCGGAGGCGAAGGCCGAGGCGAAGGCGCTTGAAGCGTCTGCGCCGGGTGCGGAGCCGGTCGAGCAAAGCTGATACGGTCGAAAGAGGGATCGCGGCTCCGCGAGGCGGGGAGGCGGTCCCTTATTGCGCGGCGCTCCGCGCAGCAAGGTATTTTTCCTTACGGGACTGCGGCGGGCGGGGCTTGACAAACGCGGCGGGCGGGCGTATACTACCTTGTATCTAAAACGGCGTTGACGGAGAAGAAACCGCAAAGCACCGCACAGAGAGGGACGCGCTTTGGTGTGAGCGTCCTGCGGCGGCGGCGGCCGTACCGCTCCCGAGCAGCCCGCGACGAGCGGGACGGGTTCGCCCGTTACAGCGGACACGAGCGGCGCGCATGCGCAAGCAGGGTGGAACCGTGGAGTATGACAATGCTTCACCCCTGAGGATTCGGGGGTGGAGCTTTTTTGCGTCCCCCCAAAAATTGCAAGGAGGAAAACAAAATGTCCGAAGAAGTCAGGATCAACGAGGAAAATCAGTTCACGTTCGAAAATCCGGAGTACCGCAAAACCTATTGGCACACCTGCTCGCATGTGCTCGCGCAGGCGGTCAAGCGCCTGTGGCCCGAGGTGAAGCTCGCCATCGGACCGAGCATCGACAACGGCTTTTACTACGATATGCTCGCTCCCTTTGCCTTCACACCGGAAAATCTTGCCGAGATCGAGGCGGAGATGCGCAAGATCTGCAAGGAAAAGCTGAAGCTTGAGCGCTTTGAGCTGCCGCGCGAGGAGGCCGTCCGCTTCATGGAGGAGAAGGAGGAGCCGTTCAAGGTCGAGCTGATCCGCGACCTTCCCGCCGACGCGCACATCAGCTTCTATAAGCAGGGCGAGTTTACCGATCTGTGCGCCGGCCCCCACCTTGACAGCACCGGGCGCATCAAGGGCAACGCCTTTAAGCTGACCGCGTGCAACGCCGCCTACTGGCGCGGCGACAGCAAGCGCGAGACGCTCCAGCGCATTTACGGCGTCGCCTTCCCGAAGAAGGAGGAGCTGGACGAGTACCTTGCCGCCGTGGAGGAGGCGAAAAAGCGCGACCACAACAAGCTCGGACGCGAGCTGGAGTACTTTACAACGGTCGACAGCATCGGTCAGGGCCTTCCCATTCTGCTGCCCAAGGGCGCGCGCGTCATCCAGACGCTCCAGCGCTGGGTGGAGGACAAGGAGCAGAAGAGCGGCTACCTCCTTACCAAGACGCCGCTGATGGCCAAGCGCGAGCTTTATAAGATCTCCGGCCACTGGGACCACTATCTTGACGGAATGTTCGTCATGGGCGATCCGGACGATTATTCCAAGGAGTGCTTCGCCCTGCGCCCGATGACCTGCCCGTTCCAGTATCAGGTCTACCTCAACCGCGGCCGCAGCTACCGCGACCTGCCCATGCGCCTCGGCGAGACCTCGACGCTTTTCCGCAACGAGGACTCCGGAGAGATGCACGGCCTGATCCGCGTGCGCCAGTTCACCATTTCCGAGGGGCATCTGGTGCTGCGCCCCGACCAGCTTGAGGAGGAGTTCAAGGGCTGTCTGGAGCTTGCCAAGTACTTCCTCGGGACGGTGGGGCTTCTGGACAAGTGTACCTTCCGCTTCTCGCAGTGGGACCCCGCCAATCCGAACAACAAGTACGAGGGCACGGCGGAGCAGTGGGACCACGCCCAGAGCACGATGGAGCGCATTCTCAAGGACCTTGAGGTGAACTACAGCGTCGGCATCGACGAGGCCGCGTTCTACGGCCCGAAGCTGGATATTCAGTATAAAAACGTCTACGGCAAGGAGGATACCCTTGTCACCATTCAGATCGATATGCTGCTTGCCGAGCGCTTCGGCATGTACTACATCGACGAGAACGGTGAAAAGGCGCTGCCGTATATCATCCACCGCACGTCGCTGGGCTGCTATGAGCGCACGCTCGCCTATCTGCTTGAGGAGTACGCCGGCGCGCTGCCGACCTGGATGGCTCCGGAGCAGGTCCGCTTCCTGCCCGTGACCGACCGCGCCGCCGATTACTGCGCCGAGCAGGCGAAAAAGCTTGAGGCGCAGGGCTTCCGCGTCACGGTGGACTACCGCAACGAGAAGATCGGCCGCAAGATCCGCGACGCGCAGCTTGAGAAGATCCCCTACATGCTCGTCGTCGGCGACCGCGATATGGAGAACGGCACCGTCTCCCCGCGCCACCGTGCGGACGGCGATCTCGGCGCGATGAGCATGGACGAGTTCTCGGCGCTGCTTGCGGACGTGGTCGGGAAAAGAGAGAAAAAGTGACCGCATGGAAGGCGGTCCGCTCCCCGGCGGCTTTTGTATGAAATAACAGCGTCCGCCGGGGAAGGGACGCGGAAATAAAAAAATCTGCGGAAGAATTTGTGAGAATCGACAAAAGTTGAAAAGCATCTTGCAATGAACAGGGCAATAAGATATAATGAGCAATGCCTTAAAAAGGCGAAAACCTTTTCGGCAAACGGGCGATAAGCCGCCCGGCGTTCCGCGCGCAGCGGTTTTGCGCGGCGTCCGGCTTTCGGCCGCAGGCTGAAGAAAACAAAAAGGAGATTGCGTATGAAAAAGTTTCTGGCTCTGATCCTGACTGTCGCGATGGTCTTCGCACTCGTCGCCTGCGGCAGCAAGGAAAGCAACGACCCCAACGAGGGCGGCTCCGGCGAAGGCGGCAGCACTCCCTCCACCGCTAAGACCGATATCGTCATCGCCACCGGCGGCACCACCGGCACCTACTATGCCGTCGGCAACGCGCTCGTCACCACCATCGGCGACAGTCTGAGCCTTTCCAAGCTCACCGCCGTTGACTCCGGCGCTTCCAAGGCGAACGTCCAGCTCGTCACTGCCGGCTCCGCGCAGATGTCCATCCTGCAGTCCGACGTTCTGAACTATGCCCACAACGGCTCCGGCGGCGAGACCATGTTCGACGGCGCTGCCGACAAGAACTCCCTGTGGGTCGCGGGCGTGTACAACGAGACCGTGCAGCTCGTCACCGCTCCCAACATCACCAGCATTGAAGACCTCCGCGGCAAGACCGTCTGCGTCGGCGACGTCGGCTCCGGTACCGCTCTGAACGCGGCTCAGGTCCTCGAGGCCTACAACATGACCTTCGACGATATCAAGGTTATGTACGACTCCTTTGCCGGCGGCGCTGATGCGCTCAAGAACGGCCAGTGCGACGCTGCCTTTACCGTTGCGGGCGCTCCCACTCCGGCTCTGACCGACCTTTCCACCGCGTACAACTTCAACATGCCCTCCCTCAGCGAGGAGGCCGTGACCTACCTGACCACCAACTATCCCTTCCTGGTTCAGGAGAATCTTCCTGCCGGTACTTATGGCTGCGTTAGCGAGGATACCGTGTGCGTCGCCGTTAAGGCTGTCTTCACCGCCTCCAAGGACCTGCCCGAGGATGTGGTCTATGAGATCACCAAGGCCATGTTCGACAACCAGTCCGCGCTTGCCAACGCTCAGGCCAAGTTCGCTTTCCTGAATCCCGAGGACGCCGTTGCCGGTTCCTTCGACCTGCACCCCGGCGCCGAGAAGTACTATAAGGAAGCCGGCGTCCTGTAAGGAAGCCGACTGAGAGAGTGCGAAAGTGCATTTGCGCAAAAGCATAAGCACGGCCGCTGCAATACTTTTGATTATTGCAGCGGCCGTACTCTTAATTCCGCGAACCGGCCATTACCTGACGCTTCGAAACAAAGAGACGGGCGAGCTTTACGCGCGCTACCGGCTTGGCGAGGGGGAGCGGTTTTCGATCACCTATAAGCATTCCGTCAATCAATATCCGTTGACGGACACATTTGAAATATGTGACGGAAGGATCTATGCCGAGGAGTGTAAGTACTATGCTTACGGCGCCGGCGTGCAGGTGGAGCTGAATCCCGGAGAGGAGCTCA